>JAHDCJ010000017.1:51578-57595 GCA_020629935.1 Saprospiraceae bacterium
AATTCTATACTTTTTTATTCTTTAATCAACAAATCTTGTCCGGGTTGAATGAGGTTCGAATCCAGTTGATTTTTGTTTTTGATATCATCAACAGGAATTTCGTATTGACGAGAAATGCCATACAAGGTTTCTCCAGCGATTACTTTGTGGACTACCCGCGTAGATTGAGGTTTAATTATTTCTTCTGGTTTAGGTTCATCGCTATGATAAGTAAAAACAGGCGCAGGTTCCCCATCAGGATTAAAAGTTACCACTGCCTCTTTTCTCGTTTCAATTGGCGTTACCTGAGGTCGAGTTATTGGAAAATCAACCACTCGATCAAATTGTGGTTTTACGGTTTGGTTAGAGTTATTGCTTTTTCCTACCGTTTCTGGTGCAGTTACTAAAGGTCGAGATACAGGAACTTCCACATGATAAATAATCTCTTCCTTTGCCGTTGGAGTTGTTATTGCGCTTGGGGTAACAGGTATTGAGGTAACAGGTTCCTTTGTATTTGTTATTGGATCGGGCGTAGGTTTTTCGGGCTTTACCTCTTCTGTTTTAATTCCTGGAGTTTGAAACTGGCGAGGAACAGGTTGAAAATTCTTTGGCATTAATTTGGGGGCACGTGGGGCTTTTTTTCTCAAGTAAATATTTTCATTCACTGCTGGCTCACGATTGGCTTCTAAAGACAATTGATTTCGCTTATAAAGGCTGCTTAGTTTGATTCCATAAAGTTGAGAAATACTGTACATGCTTTCTCCATATTTCACTTTATGCACTAATTTTTTATCTCTAGTTTTATTCCGTTTAGGCTGAAGGTAAACATATTGATTAGGAATAAATGCTTCATTTGCATTCAGGTCATTATATCTCAAAATTCGTTTTAAGCTAATTCGATTTTCTTTGGCAATAGAAAGTGGGGTGTCATCTGCATTCGCAGTTACCGTACGAATATCATTATTGATAAATATTTTATCTTTTCGTTTAGGGAATTTTGGAGCGGGTCGAGATTCCCCATATTCAGGAATAGGCAAAGGTTTTCCTGTATTTTTAGGTTTTTTCACTTCTGTTGGTACTGGTAGAGGTTTAGGTTCTATCTGTACAATTTCTCCAGTTTCTTCGTCTTTTTCTGGCAATTCGTAAACAATAACTTCACTAGACATTTTATCAAATCGTTGCAGGTTATTATCTTCGACTGCTTTGATGAGCATGTCTGCATATTTTGGGTTGGTGGCATAACCTGCTTTTTTCAAACCTTTCGCCCAATTTTTATAATCCGTTTTATCATAATCAAAAATAAAGGCATACCGACTTCGATTCATTAAAAAATCTGAATGATCGATAAAAGATTGTTGAGGGCTTGTATATTTTCGAAAACAAGATTCGATGAGATTGCCATTGGAATCATGATCATCATCTTTATGGTAGTAAGATAAGCCCGTCCAACCTTTATGGCATTTAATACCAAAATGATTGTTCGCTTCTGAAGCCAAACTACTATTTCCATAACGAGATTCAATTATTCCTTGTGCGAGGGTAATACTTGCAGGAATTCCAGATCGGTCCATTTCGCTTATGGCGATGGCCTTAAACTTTTGGATATACTGCTCCTTTGTCATTTGCAATTGAGCAAAAGACCAAGAAAAGAAACATACAAAAATGAGGGTCAAAACCTGTTTTTTCATCAGGTTGAAAAATTTACGGGTTGATAATAAATGCATGAGTAGTTTAAGATCATTATTTATTTTTGGGTTTATCAAAAACCAAGAAAAAAATAATATCTACGCTACTGGATCTAGTTTGGTTTCAGGTTTGCAGAAATAATTATCAACATTACGTTACTCCACATCGACAATTTTAAAGCAATCATAGTTACTTTTTACGTATAAGCATTAAGCCATCACGTAAAGGCAGAATGACATTTTCGACACGAGGGTCCTCTTGAATTTTCAAGTTAAATTCAGCGATGGTCCTTCCGTCTATATTGGTAGGGTTTATAACATTCCCAAACCATAAGACATTGTCCACTAAAATAAAACCGCCCGGTTGAAGCTTTTCTAATGCAAGTTCATAAAATGCAGTATTATGCATTTTATTAGCATCAATAAAAACAAGATCAAAAACTTCATTTAATGAAGGTATTATTTCAAGTGCATCTCCAATAATCAATTGGATGGTGTCACTCAAGCCCGCCTTGTCAAAAAAGTTGAGTATGCCTTTCTCCTGTTCTTCATTTACTTCTATGGTTATCAACGCTCCTTCCGTAGATAATCCCTGTGCAAGACAATAAGCCGAATATCCTGTAAATGTTCCAATTTCTAAAACCCGATGAGGTTTAATCATTTGGCTAATCATTACCAATACTCTTCCTAAATAAGGTCCCACTAACATCGCTGGATTAAGCTGACGCAAATGCGTTTGTCGCTCCAATTCATTTAATAATGAATCTGGATCGGAGAAGTGATCCTCTAGATAGTTTAACATGTCTTCAGAAAAAAAGGTCATAATAGCAGTTGGATTTTAGATGGTATGCTAACTTTAATAATTTCAACATGCGAAATTACATATTCCAACCTTTTTTTCCCACGAAATAAATGTCCCAAAATAGTAAATCCTAAAAAAACGTTTAAACTTTTGTGCTTAAACTAAGGGTTAAGTAACCCAAAGATAACAAAAGATTTTTAGGCTGTCACTTTTATTCTAAATTATTTCCCTCAAAGTAGCGGTTGAGTATGGGGTGAACAAAAACAGAGCTTAAAATAATAGCTAAGCCTAAATAAAACCCTTCCCCAAGTTCTTTGTTTTCTTGAAAAATGAGGAGTGCCAAAATAATTCCATAAATCGGTTCCAAATTAATGGTCAAATTCGTAACGAAAGCCGATAAATGCTTCAAAGCCTTCAAAGAAAAAACATAGGCCAAATTGGTACAAAGTATAGCTAGGATCAATAGATAAACTAAATCTGATAAATTTGGCCAAAAGAGCTCACCTTCTGGTTTTAGTAAAATCCAATAAAAAGGCATGACCAAGGTAAGGAATAACCATCCTGCACCAAGTTCTACAAAAGTAATGGTCATTGGCCGAGCTTCGTTGACTAATTTTTTATTATAAATACTAAATATTACTGCTAAAAAAGCAGAAAGCAGTCCCATAATAATTCCTTGGTAATAGTTAAGATCGGTCACTTTTAAAATGATATACATCCCAGGAATGACTAATAATCCCAAAGCCAATTCATACCATTTAAAACGGCTTTTTAAAATGATTGGTTCTAGAATAGCGGTCATAAAACTAACCGTAGCCATACAACTCAAAGTGATAGAAACATTTGAGTAATTTACCGCACCAAAAAAGCAAACCCAATGCAATGCGACAATTACACCAATTCCCATATATTTGAATAAAAGACTTCGATCCATCATACGGACTTCACCTAAAATAGAAAGGGAAGCGTCCGACTGATCTAGCACATTTCCATCTGGTCTTTTTCTAAATAAATTAATCAAAAAGGGTAAACCGATTAAACTTAGACAAGTAAAGAAAACTCGCCACCAAACCAATGCCATTTCTCCGACAATAATTAATCGTCCGAGTATTGCCGTTAGTCCAAACAACAAGACTGCAATATGCAATTCGAAATATGCTTTAGTTCGTGGTTTCATTAAAAAAGTTCATATTATTCAAGGCACAAATATAGGGAAGTGATTAAGATAATGTATCTTTACATTAAAGATCTTTTTAAAATTAATTACAATCTATTATGGCTTTACAAAAAGGAGATACTGCTCCAAATTTCACTCTATTTAGTTCTGACAAAAAAGAAATTACTTTATCGGATTATCAAGGAAAAAACGTGGTTTTACTTTTCTTTCCTTTAGCTTTTACTGGAGTTTGTACTACCGAATTATGTACGATGCGGGATGATATTGCTAAATATCAAAACCTGAATGCCGAAATACTCGCTGTTTCTGTAGATTCATTATTTACCTTAGAAAAATTCAAAGCAGAACAAAATTTAAACTTTGAACTTTTGTCTGACTTTAACAAGTCTGCGTCTACTGCATATGATGCCCTTTATGCCGATTTTGTACTTGGAATGAAAGGTGTTTCTAAACGATCAGCCTTTGTTATAGACAAATCTGGGACGATTCAATACGCCGAAGTTTTAGATAATGCAGGAGAATTACCTAATTTTGTGGCTATTCAGGAAACTTTATCTAGTTTAAAATAGTTGTATTATAGCGCATAAAGTGTTAAATTGTATGCCCAAACTATTTTCAAATCTCTAAATTGAAAACTTATGTCTACATTCAACTTTCCTAAAGAAGATGAATTATTATTAGAAGATGTATTAACTGATATCGGTAATAACTCCGAAATCATTGTTTTTAATGATGATTTTAACACCTTTGATTGGGTGATTAAATCCTTTGTTGATGTGTGTAAACACAAACATACACAAGCCGAACAACTTTCCTTGCTTATTCATTATAAAGGAAAAGCAAGTGTAAAAACGGGCCCCAAAGAAACCTTAAAACCTATTAAGGATGCTTTGGTCGATCGAGGCCTTTCTGCTGTTATTGAAGAATTTGCCTAAACCTCTAGGTATTAATATATGCTATAAACTCCGAAATTAAATTCGTTTAATTCGGAGTTTTTTCATTCCCATCCTATGCCTTACCAACTTAATGAAGAAATCATTTTTCCTCACCCTGAACTAGCGAGAGAAGACGGATTATTAGCTTTTGGAGGTGATCTTTCTATCCATCGACTTTTGTTGGCCTATCAACATGGCATTTTTCCTTGGTATAATGAAGACGAACCGATTCTATGGTGGTCTCCCGATCCTCGTTTTGTGCTTTTTCCCGAAAAAATAAAAGTATCTAAAAGTATGAAACAGGTGTTAAGACGAAATACTTTTGAGGTTTCTTTTGATTTAAATTTTGAATATGTCATCCAACAATGCGGCACTGTAGATCGTCCTGGGCAATTAGGCACTTGGATTTCTCCTGAAATGATTCAGGCCTATATTGAATTACATCAAGCGGGTTTCGCTCACTCCGTAGAAGTATGGCAGAATGGAGAAATTGTTGGCGGATTATATGGGGTTTCTTTGGGTAAAATGTTTTTTGGAGAATCCATGTTTGCCCATGTAAGCAATGCGTCAAAAACAGGTTTTATTACCTTGGCTAAGGTTTTAGAAGAAAAAGGATTTACCTTAATTGACTGTCAATTAGAAACCAAACATTTAGCTAGTTTAGGAGCAGAAATGATTCCCAAATCTTCTTTTATAAAGAAGTTATCAATCAATGAACTAGAAAGCACCTATCAAGGAAAATGGACGACTTGGGCAAAAAAACAACAGCTCTAAAAAGATCGAATTACATGTAATAATTCATTAAGTATCATTGCGGTTGCGCCCCACACGACATGACCATTTACATTGAAATAAGGCACTTGTTTTAATGTTATCGTCTCATTAATTTTCACATCTCGATTTTGCAATAAATCAGGATTAAGTAAATCCGTTAATGGCGCATTAAAAGCTTCGACTACTTCTTCAGGATCAATGGTATAATCTGTTTCTTTTCCATAAGCCACAAAAGGATAAACTAAAGAGTTACTAACTGGAATATACAAATTGCTTAACTCGCCAACAATTATGGTTTCATCGCCCATTATACCTACTTCTTCATTCGCCTCCCGCAATGCGGTTTCTGATAAAGAATGATCTTCCGCTTCTCTTCCTCCTCCAGGAAAACTAATTTGTCCGCTATGTGGTCCTCTTGCCGTGCGCTTCATTAAAGTGATGTGCCATTCGTTTTCTATTTCAAAGAGGTAACACAAGACCGCAGCTACACGTACATCTTTGGGAGGCACCATTGCTTTGCGTTGCTCCAAATGTCGTACTCGATGGGCCATTTCATATTGCGCATCTACTCCAGGCAATTTTTCTTTTAGCTGTGCTTGAATTTTTTGAATAAATTCTGGAAGTTGATTCATTCGGTGAAGGTAAGGAATGTGGGTTAAATATTA
>JAHDCJ010000137.1 GCA_020629935.1 Saprospiraceae bacterium
CATTTAATCATTGCTTCCCCAATGTTGTTATAACGCGTGGCAATACCAAAGTAATTATTGTGTCCTTTACTAATCTCAATACTTTGGAAATAGTATTCCAAGGCTTTATCGTATTCGCTAAGTTCTACATAAATATTTCCGATGTTGTTTAAACAAATGCCAATATCTACATTGTCTTGTGCTTTTAAAATTCGCAAAGATTGTTGGAAATAATTTAATGCTTCGGAAAATTTGCCAATCACTTTATGACAAGTACCTAAAGAATTTAAAGAATAAGCGACTCGATGATCATCACCTAATTTTTGAAATAATATGAGTGCTTTTTTATGGAAAGAAATGGATGTGTAATAATTATTTTTATACCAATACAACAGTCCCATTACCCGGTAAGCTTTTGCTATACCTAGTTTAAACTGCAGTCTACGCGATAGATGCAAACAATCAATTGCATATCCAAAAGCTTCTGCGGAAGCTTTTTTTCTAAGCAAAAAAGCCAGTTCAAAAAGAACTAATGCTCTGTTTTCAGTTGCATCTGTTTTAGCGAGTCTTTTCTTTAGCAGTCCAAGTTCATGAAATTTTACAGAACCCTCAAGATTCATTTGGCACATTTTGGATTTGGAGAACAGAATCACACCTACTATTATTAAATAATAGTATTATTAAGAAAGAGGGATAAATGAGGGGCAAAAGTAAATAGAGGATTATAAATTAAGGATTTTTTCCTTCTAGATGTAACAAATATAAGAATCTTAATACAAAAAATCAGTATTCGAAAAAAATAATTTTATAAAATCTTATTTTTCAATTAAGAGGTCTTGACCCCTAGGGCAATGTTTTCTTCAATAAAGCGAATAACATGATAAGGATCAGCGGTACTTTTAAATAAAATATTGGCTCCATGTTTTTCTAAATAGACTGCCTTTATTCCATCAAATTCTCCCAAATGATTTAATGTATTTAAACCACATTCTAAAGAGCCACATTGATACATTTTTTGCGGTGTTGTTGGTATAGGGCTTCCTTCTTTCAATGGGTTATGCGTATGAATAATACAATCAAACGAAGGGTTGTTTTTCAATAAAAGCCATTGAGAGCGTGCACCTACAGAAGGCAAATAAGCCCCATGAGCCGTAAACTTTTCATCTTTGACTTCCACTTTACAGACGCCAAGTTCTTCCACTTTATTATGATCTGTTTTTCGTTGAGAAGAATAAAAAGAATGATCATCTATTCGCTGGCAAAAGTGTCCAGCAGTAAATCCATTTTCATTTAAAATATATCCTCCAGACTCTACTACAAAAGAAAGTACCTGTTGTAAACAATTACTTAAAACCTCAAAAGAGAAGGATTCACCTTGTATAAAATTTGTGCGATGAAAAGTGAGTACACTTCGCGCTCTAATCATTTCTACCAATTCTTTAAGCACGAGTTCTCTATCCATTGTATAACAATAATAGGATTCTTCAGGTGTAATGATCATATTATTACGACTAACCGTATCATTGGCTAAAACCAAATTACATCGATTATTTTTCAATAATTTTAATCCTTTCTGAAACTGTTCTTCTTCAGTAGCGTCTGTTGTTGTTTTAAATCCGACAAGAAAAATATCTTTACGCATTTCTCTGATGAGTGGAATTATTTTTTCCGCAGGAGTAATAGAAAGAATTTGTCTTCCTTCCAATGTTTCTAATCTTAAGGCATGTCTTCCTGAAGGGGTATTTCCTACTCTACCATCAAAATCGCAAAAAGCTACATTTAGAATAATCACCTTTACCTCTGGGTCTTCTATAAGTCGTAAAATTTCGTGTTTCACTTCTTCATTGGTCACCAAGTTTGAATTTTGGTCTGCCATTTTGGTCAATACCAAATCCGATTCAGGCATCAATTCATTTAATCGTCTAGCTGTTCTACCAAAAGCAGGAGCTGCTAAAGCCAAATGATTTCTAACATAATAAAACGTACCTCCTCCAAGAATAATAGTCTTCCTTTCCATCTGTATTTATTAACTAATTTCATCTGAGCTTTTTACTCAAAATGAATCGAAAAAGTAAATTCAAAATTAGGCACAAATTTAGATAATGACAAGTCAATTGATTCGATTCCATTTTTTTTTATTGTATTATTATTTTTCTAATCCTTCATCTATTGATTAAGGGGGATTTATCTACCAAATTAGGAACAAAAAAATGCCTGATGCAAAATTGCATCAGGCATTTTTTAACCTATTTTATATTTTCCTTATTTCATTTTTACGATAAAGGTAAGTTTACCACATTGCTTTTTAGGCGCAGTATAATCTTTATCGAATCGATATTTCTTTGCGTAATATATCGCTAGATCAATCAATTTTTGATCTTCAATAGTGGTATCATCTTCAATATTTTCTA
This sequence comes from Saprospiraceae bacterium, assembly GCA_020629935.1. Lineage (GTDB taxonomy): Bacteria > Bacteroidota > Bacteroidia > Chitinophagales > Saprospiraceae > JAHDCJ01. The sequence goes on from JAHDCJ010000137.1 coordinate 2,391, forward strand.
CAGAAACAACTCTTCCATCTCGGTTTAAACATAAACCCACTACAATTTTTCCATTTTCTTTGGTTAAGCCTTTGATATCAGGTCTATGAACTACTTTTCTACCAAATACGCCTTCTCCATAATCAACCGTAGCTTCTCCTTCCTCACTTTCTCCATCTGTAGATGAAGATCCATTTCCATCGGCATTCGGTGCTCCTGGCTTTCCTTCTCCTTCTTCTGGTGCGGATGGACTAGCATCTGGTTGAGAAGGACTTGCTGCAGGCTCTGCTGGAGCAGGTGTTGGTGCAGGATCTGGACTAGGTGCAGGAGACGTAGGAATACTTGGAGTCTCTGGCTCTGGCGTCTGGATTACTGGACGTGGTGTTGGTTTTGGCTTTGGCGTTGGTTTTGGCTTTGCTACAGGCACTGGCTTTGGCTTTGGTGTCGTTTTAGGCGACTTATTGGTTGCTTTAGGCGCAGGCTTAGCAGATTTAGGTTTTGAAGTATTTTCAAACTTGATATCAGCATTACTAAAATTAATAGCAATAGCTCTTGGCTTTTCTGGTTGATCTTCCTCTGGGGTAGGTACCATAAAAGGGATAAGCATTAATAATACAATAGCTACATGGATAATAAAAGAAACTGTTTTAGCTTTCTTTTGATCTTTTCCTTCCTTCTTTGAAATGTGCGTCGTCATCATAGCTCTAAAATTTATAAATGTGATTAATGGTGTTTGCTTATACATTTGCGAATTTGATGCCAAAAGTGATTTGAGCTTACCAAAACCACCAAATATTTATTCGCAAATACACAAAAACCAAGTATTTATAAGGCTTTTTACCCAATATGTAAAATATTGATGACGATTATCTGACGATCAACTGACAATTAGGAAGCCCTTTCCCAGGTGGTTTCTGCTTCACATAAGATGGTTTGATCACTTTTTCGATACAATCGATGCAAAAAGCAATGATTATCTAACGATAAGGTTTCGGAAATTATTATCTCTTGATAAAAACATTCTGCTCGATAAATGATATTGAGCCCCTTTAATTCATGAATTTGATGCCAGTCGGAAGATAAGGTTTCTAACATCCATCGGATATAAGTCAAATTGTTTAAATGATGGTTAAAATCGAGATCAAACCAACCTACTTCAAATTCTTTGGTAAAAATAGCCTTCGTAAACTTAGGGAGTCGAAACGACGGACGTGGTAAACAACTGGATTCTGGGAGCATTTCAAATTGGGTAATCCCTTTAGGTAAAGGAGCCATTTTACGGGTTTGGGTATCTAACAACAACCAAGTAGAAGCCGCAGAAGCTATTTCCTCTCCTTCTTCATCATGAATTCGATAATCACGATAGGTAAACAATCGGTCAAATCCAGCGGGATGAGTCGTTACCTGAAATACTTCTCCTAATCGTAGATTTCGATCAATTTTAAATTCCATCTTTCTTAAGATCCATGATACTTTTTGAGATTCTAAATCCCATACAGAGACCTTCAATCGAATTACATTTTGCATCGCAGATTCTTGCATATAACGAATCAAGGCCAGGATAGTCAATTCTTTTTTACTATCAATATCATAAGCCTGAACTTGATATTTCCCTTTAAATATTAGATTTGGATGTATTGCCATATTCTTCTTCTTTTAAAAAATGCTAGAACAACTTTTATGATCAAAGTGCTTCTACTTTTTTCACAAAGAAATAAAAAAAAACGAGATTTCCCTTTTCCATTCTCAATTCTTCAATTAGAGCACATTTATTTAATAAAAAAGTAGTATACTTAGGCTATAATAAGAGAAAAAGCCCCATGTTGAAGAACAGTAACCGACCATATAATTTATTAACCCTTCAATTCCATGACAAAGAATTAGAACAACAGTTTGGTGATTATATCCTTGCTACTTATCGTTCTACTTTCCAATTGGCCTTGTTTTTAGGTTCCTTGCTTTATGGTGGTTTTATTTTTGTAGATTATTTTATTCATTATCCTGACTTTGGATATTTTTTAGGCCTTCGATTAAGTTTATCTATATTTTTATTTATTTGCTTTTTTCTTACTTTTTCTAAAAGAGTAAATTCGTTTAAATATCTAGGTTTTTTGGTTATCCTTTCCGTATCCTGTGCACAGCTTGGTCATTTTGGTTTATCCTTCAGTGCTTCGGTGCATGATTTTTATTATTTATTGATTACAAGCGTACTTTGGTTTTTTGGTTGTACCATTACACGACTTCCCTTTAAATTCTCTCCCTATTTAGGATTGTTTATTATAGTGTCCTTTGCTTATCATATTTTTGGACAACAATCCTTCGACACTTCCATGATCATATATCAGGTCATCGTTTTATTAACTACACTCATTACTGGTTTTTTGGCCAATTATACCATTGAACAAAATCGAAGGTTAGACTTTTTAAACCATCAATTGATAAAAGATCAGGAAGATGAATTATTACAACAAAACGAAGACTTACAAGAATTAATTAAAAAGCTTGATCAACGTAATAATGAGATCCAACAGTTTAATTACATTGCATCCCATGACCTAAAAACCCCCATGAGAGGCATTGCCAATCTCATCCAATTTATAGAAGAAGATATACCCCAAAAAGCACTTACTAAAGACACTCAAAGTTATTTTAAGCTTATTCAAGAACGTATTAACCGCCTTTATAATTTACTTGATGGAATCTCTATTTTTTCAAATTCTGATGCAAAAGTAAGCTATACCTCTATTCTTTTAAGTCCATTTTTAGAAGAGTTAAAAACAGAATTCTCTAATTATTCCAATGCAAAAATTCAAATTCAAAAATCTTTACCCGAAATTTTTGTTAATGCAGATGAACTTAGACAGATCTTTTATCAACTTTTAGATAATGCCTTAGAGCATTCCGATCAAATCAATCCTGAAATTCAAATTTTTGAACGAAAAGACCATCTACAAACTTGCATTTGCGTAGAAGATAATGGTCCTGGAATTTCTGAAAAAAACCAAAAGAATATATTCTCTTTATTTAGAAGCTCGATTGATCAAAGAGACGGTCTTGGTATTGGGCTCCCCATCGTTAAAAAAATTCTTACTAAATATAATGGCGAAATTATGCTAGAAATCACGGATCAAGGAAGCTGTCGATTTGTTCTTTTTTTTCCGAAAAAAATGAATACTCAAATGCTTTCTTATTAAAGCTGTTTTTCCTTCATTATGCATACCACAGACCAAGTCAACATTTTTGAAAATAAAAAGCCTAAGTTACAACAAGAACTTGGACAAATCATACGTGTCTATCCTGCATTAATCTGGAATTTAGCTATACGTGAGCTCAAAGTAAAATATGCTCAAACCATTTTAGGTTTTTTTTGGTCGATTATCCGACCGCTTTCTTTCTTAGCAATCTACACTTTCTTTTTTACCATCATGCTCGATGTAGATACCGAAGGCATGCCTTATGCTCTAGCTGCTTTGGCGGGTATTATTGGTTGGTATTACTTTAGTGATATTGTTACCACCGCAGGTCAATCCTTGATTATGGATGCCCATATCATAAAAAAACATGCCTTTCCAAAACTCATTTTCCCTTTTTATCGTAGCTTGATTGGATTACTTGAATTGCTCATTTCTCTAGTTATTTTCTTTGGGATTCAACTTTTCTTGGGTCATCCATTTCATATTTATGTAGTATTACTTCCTTTGGTGATTCTACTCAATATGATGATTGGTCTTGCGGTGGCTTTATGGACTAGTGCCTTAAGTATTCGGGTGCGGGATGTATTTCATCTCGTCCGTACCTTCCTTAATTTTGGGATGTGGTTAACCCCTGTATTTTATTTACCCAATCTCATTCCAGATGGCTTTGAATATTTATTATATTTAAATCCAATGGCTGGTGTGATTGCTTTATATCGTTGGGTGCTATTAGGAGGAAGTTTTCCCGAATGGCAATATGTGATTGGTCTTTCCATTGGTTTATTCTTTTTTATTTCTGGGTTAAAAGCTTTTGTAAACAGTCAAGACAAGGCCGCTGATTTTTTATAATACGATTGATGAAAAAACCATTAGTACAAGTCGAGCAATTGAGTAAGTCATTTATTTTAAATGATAAAAATCGGATGTACCTCAAAGATTTTATCAAAACGAAATGGAATAATATCTGGCATCCTAAAGTCGAAGAGGAACAATTTTTTGCCCTTAAAAATGTTTCTTTCGAGTTAGAAGCTGGACAATCTATAGGCATTATGGGCCCCAATGGCGCAGGTAAGTCGACCTTACTCAAATTATTGGCGGGTGTGTTGCAACCAAGCGAAGGGAGAATTATTACTCGCGGTAGTGTAGCTTCTGTTTTAGACATCACTTCTGGTTTCCATCAAGAACTCAGTGGTAGAGAAAACGTATATTATAATGGCCGTTTATTGGGTCTTTCTAAAGAAGAAATCAGCCAACGTTTCCCAAGCATTTTAGCCTTTAGCGAAATTGGTGATTTTATTGATACGCCTGTAAAGTATTACTCTTCGGGCATGTTGTTGCGACTAGCCTTTTCTTTGATTTCGAGTTTCGAACAAAACATTATGCTTTTCGATGAAGTCCTTGCAGTAGGCGATGCCTCTTTCCAACAAAAGTGCATGCAGAAATTATTTGATATGCGCAATCGAAAACGCTCTTTCATTATTGTAAGTCATAATTTGAGAGATATTGCTATGCTATGCGACAAAGCCATTTTACTAGAAAAAGGAGAAGTCAAAGCCTTTGGGAAACCTATGGAAGTTCTAGGAGCGTATCAGCGGATTCCAACAAGTACACACGTTATACCTTCAATAAAAAATGAAGAAGAGAAAGAGGAGGCATTAAATCAAGAATCTACCGTTGAACCGCAAGAAGAAAAACAGGTTCAAGAAATTGAAAAGGAAGAAGATGCGAAAGAAGTAATTGTACAAGAAGAAGAAAACCCTTTAGAAAAAAAGGCGGAGGATTTAACTGAAAAAAATCCTACAAATGAAATCCCTGAATTTGATGCAAAAGCGCATTTTAACATGGTGCAAATTCTTTGTAAAAAAGGTGATCGAGTGCAAGATCAATTTCAATGGGAAGATGAGATTACTGTAGAAATGCATTATCAACTATTACAACAAGAAAGTCATATTGATATTGGTTTAGTCCTTAGTGATGTCTTAGGTACGCGCTTGTTCGCGGTGCACACTTTTGCCATTCCTTCGCCACAAAAAACAGGTAAAAATCAATTTCAGCTGCAATGGAAAATTCCATCAAAAATTTTAAGTCCAGGTATTTTTTTCGTAGAAATGATCTTAGTTGATGCGAATCAAAATATTAAACTATTTCCTAAAATCAAAGATTTTCAAATTGAAGGTCAACTCGTAGAATTTGCCGGTGGCAACTATCATTTACCATTCAAAATACCCCAAGTTATTAATCTCAAACGCCTTTAATCAAATTTTATTTAGTAATACTTTACTGCTAAAATCTCTAAACAATGTAAATACATATCTCCTGTACCATCATGTTCCTTTTTTTGATTTCGATATAATTTAATCTTATTTCTGGCTACAAATGAATTTCCTGGATCAAAATTAATTTGATAAGTAGGCACTCGACAAAAATGTAAACTAAAACCATACTTCACTAGCAGATTCAAAATATCTCCTACATCCCTTAATTTTAGAAAAAATACTTGATCAGAAACATCCAAAGCATGTTGTAAACTCTCTGGGTCGCTTGGTTTATTAGGCCCTTTAAAAAAACACTTGATATAGACTTTTCCCCCTACCTTTAACATAGATCGTACTGAAGCAATTACTTGCTCTGGATTATCGCTATGGCATAATGATTCTAAGAAATAGACTAAGTCAAATCCTTCCTTTGGAAAAATTTCTTCCATCTTGTGATAATCTCCTTGATTAAAATTCAAGGTTCCTTTCATCTGATGCTGTTCTTTCAACCCTTCTCCTATTTGAATTTGTTTTGGAGAAAGAGTAAGACCTTCAATATCCACTTTTTTCTTTTGAGCCAATACAATTCCAGGACCACCAATACCACATCCTGCATCCAATAATTTTTGGCCATCCTGAATATCACAAACCGAGATCACATGATCAATTAACGCATCTGGAGATTCTGCTTGACATGCTTGAAAAAATACGCCAAAATTTTCCATATAACGATCTGTCCAATCTTCATAATAAGCTTTAACTTTTTCAGGAGTATTATGCACTTCTTCTTTTTTCATATCCTCAATATAAACACTTTCTATAAAACCCTTAAATTCCTAAGCGTTTTATTATTTTTGCAAAAATGATTACCTTATTTCCCATTGGAAAAAACAATTGTATGAAACAACTCATTATTACTTTTTTTGCTTTAGCATTTAGTCTTACGCTTCTCGCTCAAAACGGAACCGCCTTTGGTATTCGTGGTGGTAATACTTTCGGCAACCAGAAATGGAATGGTTCGGAACGTGATTTTCTTCCAGCTTATCATGTGGCTGCATTTATTGAATCTTACTCTGATAGTGTAAGCTTTAGTTTTTTTGGTGATATTGGTTATCATGTAAAAGGAAGTGCGATCCGATTTAGAGATCGCTTTGTCAATGATCCTTCTGCTCCCAATGGTCAACGTTTTATTGAAGGTGGAAGAATACGGCAGCCTTTCCAAAATATCTCGTTGATCTTAGGCGTTAAAAATAGACATGCCCTTAGCGAAACCATCAAAGGTTATTATATGTTTGGTGGTCGAGTTGACTACACGATTAAGTATGATATCGTTTACCTTATTCCCGAAAACTTTGTAAGGCCATTTAATTATGGTCTGTCTCTTGGCGGAGGAATAGAATTCTCTTTTAAAAATTTCCCTGCGGCTTTATTCTTAGAACTTTCTTTTCATCCTGATATTTCTAAACAAATTCTTTTCGAAAATTTACCTTACGCCACCATCTATGGTGAACCCGTCACCGCTTCCCAAAAAGTAGTGAACTTCCCTTTTGAAATTTCGGTAGGTTACAAATTTATTCGAAAAGTAGAATGGGTAGAATTTGACGAAGATGAATATTAAAACATACCCATGATTTCAGGATTTATTACTGGCCTTCGTTTTCTTTGGAACGACTTCTGGACCTTTTTCTCTAGATTGCTCATTCCTTTATTGGTAACTGTATTACTTATCTCTGGTATTTTAGGGATGACTTTAAGTGGTCTAGAAAATATGGACCCGAACACTAAGAGTACCATTGCCCTCATTGCCAATGAAAATGGGGAAGCACTTGTACAACAATTTCAAGATCGAAAAGATATTATTATACGCACTGACTTTTCCGAAAACAAACTCAAAAAAGCCATAGAGGATCAAGAAATTGAAGCCGCTTTAATTCTTGCCAAAGATTTTGATGAAGCTTTAGTGCAAGGCCGCCGAGCGAAAGCCACGCTTATGCTCAATGGCCGAAATAGTCAGTTTGCTGCCAGTAAAATCAACCATGAAGTCAACGCTTATAAACAGCAAATATTACAACAACGACTAGATTCATTAGATATTAAAAATCAATTTATTGAGCCTATAGATATTCAAGAGAATGATATCTTTTCTCCTTTTGGTTTGGTGAGTAAATACTTTGGTGGTTTCATTGCTTTTCTATTTGTGTTATTCGTGTTTTTAGCGAGTATTTATCCGAGTCTCAACTTAGCTCGTGATCTTAAAAAAATCTCCCATGCGCATTTTTGGGGTCGAATGTTAAGCATCATTTTCATCAGTGTATTGACCTTATTAATCACACATTATTCCTTAAAGTATGGTCTAAAACTCAATCCGAGTGTTCCTGCTTATATCAACAACGTATATCAAGCGATGTTGGGTACAGAAGAGATTTTACAATCCATTCTATTTATCTTACCTGCTTCCTTATTTTTTGGTATGTTGCTTACGGGTATTGGTCATTTGAGTAAATCGTTTAAGCGCGCACAAAATACAATCCAACCCTTAAAGTTGATTGTACTGTTCTTACTCTTTACGGTATTGGTTCCCACTATGGCCTTTAGTACAGGGATTGCTTTATTTCCGTTCTTAGATACTGCCTTTTCGATTAGAGATATGATTTCTGGTGTCAGTAATTCAGCGATCTGGATAGCTTGTGGGGCATTGGTTTTGTACAGCATCTTATTATTTATTCCTTTAAAAAAGGTAATAGGAAAAGATGGTGTTTTGTAGTTCGTCTCTTTAATCTTCCATTTTTAAATAAAAAAATCCCCAACATCAAATGACGCTGGGGATTCTATTTTTAAGAGCAAAAACCATTAATACCGGTAGTATTCTGGCTTGAATGGTCCTTCTTTTTTAATACCTAAATAATCGGCTTGATCTGTGTTTAATTCTTCTAATTCCACACCAATCTTTGCTAAGTGTAATCGAGCTACTTTTTCATCTAAATGCTTAGGAAGCATGTACACTTTATTTTCGTACTGATCCGTATTCATCCACAATTCTAATTGTGCTAAACATTGGTTTGTAAATGAGTTTGACATCACGAATGAAGGGTGTCCAGTAGCACATCCTAAATTCACTAATCGACCTTCTGCTAAAACGATTACGTCAGAGCCATCGATTGTATACTTATCTACTTGCGGCTTAATCACCACTTTGCTATCTCCATAAGCTCCGTCTAACCAAGCCATATCGATTTCATTATCAAAGTGTCCAATGTTACAAACAATGGTTTTGTCTTTCATCGAACGGAAGTGTTCTTCACTAATAATGTCTTTACAACCAGTAGCTGTAACTACGATATTCGCTTCTTTCACTGCGTCTACCATTTTCTTTACTTCAAATCCTTCCATTGCTGCTTGAAGCGCGCAAATCGGATCAATTTCAGTAACAATAACACGAGCACCCGCTCCACGTAAAGATTCAGCAGATCCTTTTCCTACATCACCGAATCCAGCAACTACCGCTACTTTTCCAGCAATCATTACATCAGTAGCTCGTCGAATCGCATCTACACAAGATTCTCTACATCCGTATTTATTATCAAATTTCGATTTGGTTACCGAATCGTTTACATTGATTGCAGGCATTGGTAAAGTACCATTTTTCATACGATCATATAAACGGTGTACACCTGTAGTCGTTTCTTCGCTTAAGCCTTTGATTGCAGCAACTAACTCAGGGTATTTATCCAATACCATGTTCGTTAAGTCTCCACCATCATCTAAGATCATGTTCAATGGTTTTCTTTCTTCACCAAAAAACAACGTTTGCTCGATACACCAATCAAATTCCTCTTCATTCATCCCTTTCCAGGCATAAACAGGAATACCTGCTGCGGCAATCGCTGCTGCGGCATGATCTTGAGTAGAGAAGATGTTACAAGATGACCAAGTCACTTCAGCACCCATTTCTACTAAGGTCTCAATTAATACTGCAGTTTGAATGGTCATGTGAAGACATCCAGCAATTCGAGCACCTTTAAGTGGTTTGGTTGTTCCAAACTCTTCTCTTAAAGACATTAAGCCCGGCATTTCTGCTTCAGCCAATTCCATTTCTTTACGTCCCCAGGCAGCAAGGGAAATATCCTTTACTTTGTAAGGGATGTATGTTTCAATAGAAGCCATAAATAAAGATTTTATAATTGATTAAATTCGTTTTATAAAAATTCGACTGCAAAGGTACGAAATTCCTTACATTTTTTTTGTTTATGGATCATTTAGAAGTCAAAATATACGATATTACTTAGGTTTTCCCCCTTTTCAATGCTATTTTTCATTTTAATCTCTATTCATTTTTGGGGCCGCCCTTCCGCTACGCTACAGGTCACTACGTTTCAGGGCT
>JAHDCJ010000138.1 GCA_020629935.1 Saprospiraceae bacterium
AACGACCCATATAATCCATATTTTACTCCTTTATTTTCTAACATGCTTTATAGTTTATTTTCTGGGCTTCTCACCATAGAAACTCCAATAATTATGGAAAAGATTAAACCTACAATGGGGGAAAACAAGGCCATGATACCTAAGTAAACAGGTGGGTTAAAAAGTTGATCTGCTATTTCAAGATTCGCTTCGAGTTCTGCATCAGACAAACCCATGCCTTCCCAAGTAAGGGCCATGGCTTCTATAGTTTCTTCTACAATCGAAGGATCTAAAATATGCAGTACTACTTGACCTACTCCCCAAACAAGCATCATAAAAAAGGTAGTAATGATACCTACGATAATGGCTCGACCAAAAGTAAGGTATCCACCTAAATCTCGATCTCGGTGCACTTTCATTGCTAAAATAATGCTCAACGAAAAGATACAAATTCCTAATATCCCCCACCAAAAATTTTCTCTTAGATTGGAATAATATCCAGTAAATGCAAAGGCAATGCCTAAAGCACCTCCTAATAATCCAAACTGAAAACCCACTGGAATTGGTGATTTTCGTTTTATAGGTTCTTGTATATCGGTTTGATCATATGTATCCATTGCAATTCGTTTTATTCAATTTATAATAATATACAGAAAAAATCAATTTATTCGGCTTTGATCATATAAGTCCTATGACAAATATAAAAACTTAAGCCCAACCGCTCCAATATTGTTTTTTATTATTCACCACCCCAAGTACTCTTCCCTTCATTGTTTTCCCAATAAAAGGCGTATTTTTTGATTTTGAAAAAATATCATTTTCCTTAAAAGTCCATTCTGCCTCAGGATCAAAAGCCACAAAATTGGCTAATTCGCCTACTGCAATTTTTGGAATTTCTACACCTAATATTCGTCGAGGATTATGCGCTAGTTTTTCAACAATCCCTATTGGTTCAATATCTTCTCCTAATGCTTCATTGATAATAGAATAGGTAGTTTCTAAACTAATCATTCCAAAGTCTGCATATGAAAATTCTAGATTTTTATTTTCAGCAACTTGAGGAGAATGATTGGAGGAGATTACATCAATTACGCCATCACTTAGGCCTTTTTTCAATGCTTTTTGATCAGACAATTCCCGAAGTGGAGGCATTACTTTATAATTAGAATCGAAATCTTCAAGTACCTCATCGGTTAAACAAAGATTGGCAGGATTCACGGAACAAGTCACTTGAATTCCCTTTTTTCTTGCTGCCCGAATGAGTCGTACAGATCCAGCAGTAGAAATATTGGCAATATGCAATTTGGAATCGGTATATTCGGCTAAATAAATATCTCTTTGTACCATAAGTTCTTCCGACATACTTGGTAATCCTTTAAGACCAAGTGAGGTGCTCATTGTTCCTTCATGTACCATGCCATCACCCGCAGTATTATAATCTAAAGCCTGATTGATAATTACGCCATTAAATGGTTTTACGTATAATAAGCTACGCATCATCATTCCGCTGTTTTGAATAGGATGACTACCGTCAGAGAAAGCTACGGCTCCTACTTCACGCATATCATACATCTCGGTAATATCTTTTCCTTCACAATTATGGGAAACTGCGCCAATAGGAAAAACTTCCACTAAATTATTTTTGGTTTGGTTGATTAGGTATAGAACGCCAGATTTAGAATGAACCACTGGCTTTGTATTTGGATAACTTGCTATCCCTGTAAATCCTCCTGCCATAGCTGCTTTAGACACAGAGTCTAAATCTTCATTTTGTTCTAATCCAGGATCACCTACTTGGGTACCAATATCAAACCAACCTATACTTAGGCAGGCTCCTTTAAGGTCCCAAATTTTAGTATTTTTATTCGCACTAATTTTTCCAATTTTTTGGATGCGCCCGTTTTGGATAAGCAGGTCTTTTGTGCGAGTTCCTTTGTGTTTTGGATCAATAATTCGAGCATTTCGAATAAGTAAATCTGGCATAGTAAAAAGGGTTAATTCTAAACTTTCCAAAAACGAATAAGAAGGGTTTCAATAAGTAAAAAAGCTAAGGCAATAATCAAAAACCATTTCCATAAAACAATCCCCCGTTTTCGTTCATCAATTAGTGTAGTAAAATCTTCTGTTGGGTTATCAATAATATCTACTTTTGCACTAGCAAATGTTTTCAACTCTTCAAGTGTTAAATATTCTAATTCTGATTCTTTTCGATCATAGTTAAAAGCAAAGCTTGCTAATGGATTGTCTTTTTCTAAAAATAATTTATAGAACCCAGCTTCTTTGACTTGTTCGCCTACACCCAAAATGGTTTTTACACCAATATTTCGTTGTTCAGGAATAAACTCTTCTTGTGAGCCTTTCATTTTATAAACGGTTTCTCCTTGCTTCGTACGATTGTCTGTTTCTAAAATATTATCTGAACCGATAGCATACGAAATTTTATGATCCTTACCTGTAGACAAAGCCATTTTATAAAGCATAGGTACAAAGACATCTCCATTGCGGACTAAGTCATTATAAGTAACATTTAAAGGCGCTGCACATAAAAAGAGGTTTCCCTTTTCTTGTCGATATTTTCCAATAAATGTATTGCCATCTCTATACCGAAGTAACACTTCTTCTCTACGACTACCAAATTTAGTTAACTTAAATTGACCTTTGGTACTTGGTAATTTAATATTTGAATTTACATTTTCAAATACATCATTAAACACAAATTCTTCTAAATTCACATAAGAAACCTCCTTAGCATCGGTTTCAAATCGTTCAAGCTCGTTGGCTTGAAAAGAAGATAAAAAAGCTTTGTAGGCATTAATGTTTGCATTCTTGTTTGGAAAAGCCAATACATTTCCTCCATTTTTAGCAAATTGAAGTAGCTCAGAAGAAAGTCCAGTAGAAACGGCCGTTAAATCATTTAATACAATCAATTGATAATCTAAAAACTTAGAATAATCAATGCGTCCTGCACTTACCTGATCCACTTTAAAATATTCATTTTTTTGAAACGCCGCACTTAAGAAATTATTTGTACTACTTTCATTGACAACTAAAATACTGATTTGTTGAGCAACAGGAAAGGAGAAAAAGTACTTATCATCAAACTGTACAGGATAATCCGTAATACCCAATTCCGCTTCATGCCATCCCGTACGAAGAATCGTTACGTTTACGGTATCATAAGCTGCCGATCTAGCTTTTACCCCTAGACTTCCCAAAGGTTTGACCTGATTATCAAGGGTGAGGGTTAATCGGACATCATCTACATCTTCATCAGATAAATTTCTAACTTTTATGACTAAAGGATTGGTTTGGTTCAGCATTTGAACTGGAGCTTGAAACCAGCAAGAATCAATACTTACATTTTTCTTTTGTACAGATTGTAAAGGGATTAGACTATATTCTACAGTCGTATCCTTTCCAAATTCTTCTTTAAAATCAGTAATATTTTTTTGAAAATCTGAAACGATATAAGAAGATCTCAATTCCGAATCACTACTATTTAAAGCTTGTTTTTGACGATTAACAATCTTAGACATGACCTTTACCGCAGGCGAAATTTTGATTTCATCCACAAATCCTAAAGCATCTTCCTTACTAACCAAACGCTGGTGTCTTCGTTCAAAGTCATTAGTCAATACTTGAAATTCGTCTTCTACCCCATAGGCAGAAATAATTTGTCGAGCTCGATCTTTCGCCTTTTCCAATAAAGGAACATCTTGACTAAGCGAACTCATGCTGTATGAGTTATCTACAAACAAACTCACTGCTTTACGCCCTTTCTGTACAGCCTGTTCCTTTTGAGGAATATAAGGTTGAGCGAAAGCAAAAACAAGAAATGCTAAGGCTAATATTCGAGATAATAAAACTAATAAATGCTTTATTTTGGATCTGGAGCTTGTCTCCTCCTTTACTTCTTTCAAAAAACGTACATTCGTAAAATATACTTTTTTAAACCGTCGAAAGTAAAAAAGGTGAATAATGATAGGAATAGCTATCGCTAAAAGTGCCCAGAGAAAAGAAGGATAAAGAAAGCTCATGCAGCTTGTTATAAGGTTACTGTTAATTTAAATTAGTATCGAAAGCGTTTATTGATTTCAAATACCAACCTATGATTTTAAACACTTTATTACGCATATTTTCCAGATATGTTCATAAACTGCACAAAAATAATTAAGAAATTCGATTGCACAAATTTATAAGCGGCCCAATGTAGCATTTTATATTATCTATAACAAATTAGCACAAAAACTAGGGCAAAAGTTAAGCTTTGTGTCTCTTTTTATAGAAATTAGCCTACAAATTGACATATTTCCATTTTGTTTGGAATGGCATTTGCCTCTAGAATAAAAAAAGATTAAATTTAGCACATTAAAGCAAACTCAAAATAATAAACCATGAAAGGAGTACATAAGTTTTGTTTATTTCTATTTTTACTAAGTCCGTTCTTATCATTTGGCCAAAGAAATTGTGGCAATGATACCTACTATGACTTACTAAGAAGTGAAAATCCCAATTTTGATACCTCAAAAGACAAAATTTTTCAAAAAGCACTTAAATTTAAGGAAAGTGCTGTCAATGCATTAGGTGCAGAAAAAGATCCAAGTGTTGTTTACACGATTCCTGTAGTCGTGCATGTTTTATACAATACTTCGGTACAAAATATTTCTGATGGACAAATCTTATCGCAAATAGCGGTGTTAAATGAAGATTATAGACGTCAAAATTCAGATGCAAGTTCTACTCCTTCTGCCTTTGCTGCAATTGCTGGAGATGCAGAAATTGAGTTTTGCTTAGCCACTGTAGATCCTAATGGGAATCCTACAACAGGAATCACTCGTAAAAATACTTCTGTAAGTTCATTTTCGGTAAGTACCGATAATATTAAAGTCTCTGCTCAAGGCGGACAAAGTCCGTGGCCAACAGCAGACTATATGAATATTTGGGTTGGCCCTATTTCTGGGGGTACTTTGGGTTATGCCACTCCTCCATTTGGTGCTTCTCCTGGAAGTAGAGATGGGGTCGTTATTGGTTATCAATACATGGGGAATACAGGAACAGCCGTTTTTCCATATAATGAAGGAAGAACTGCCACCCATGAAGTGGGACATTATTTAGGTCTCCCTCATATCTGGGCGGATGGTAGTGACAATGGAGGATGTAGCTTTGATGATGGTATTTCAGATACCCCATTACAATCTAGCCCTTATGGTGGCTGTCCATCTTACCCTTCTAGTTCTTGTGGTAGCTCTGACATGTTTATGAACTTTTTAGATTATGTAGATGATCGATGTATGAATTCATTTTCTAATGGACAAATTGCGGTAATGCGTGGCGTATTAACTGGTTTTAGATCTAATTTATTATCAAGTTCTGCTTGTGGAGGAACGAGTGTTCCTTGTGTAGATATTTCTACTTCTCCTTTAATTATGGGTTTCGAATCTTCAGAAGATTTCTCGACTTGGAATGTAGAAAATGTAAATGGAGATGTGGATGGAAATGGAAATGCTGTAACATGGGTTCTAGGTAATGATCAAACTGATTTTGGACCAAAAACAGGAAGTCAAATGATGATGTATTTTTGGAATTCAAATGGAACTACTGGAGCAAATGATTATTTATTTTCTCCTTGTTTTGATGTTATTGCAGGACATCAATATCAATTGGAACTATCCTATGCCTGCGCATCTTTTGAAGGCACGGTGTTCCCAGAAAAACTTTCCATTGGATTCTCTGAAACAGGTAGTTCTTCTGACTTTTTTGTAATTACTCCAGATTGGACCATTGATCCAATAACCAATGCATATCCCAATTACCAAACCTTTTCTAGAACATTCAATGCCAATAGTAATGGGTCGTTTAGCTTAGGTTTACATTGCTTTAGTGATGCCGATAGATACGCATTACAGATTGATGATATCAACATTACAGACATTACTTCTGTAGGCACACAAAACCTAGATCCAGCGGCAGAATTTAGCTTATATCCAAATCCTGCACATCATCAATTTATGATTCAGATGGATCATTCACAGCAATTTAAATCTTTAGATCTTGAGATCACAGACGTAGCAGGAAAGACTTTAATGAATCAACGTATTGACAATCCTTTTGAATTAGAACAAGGCATTTCAGTTGCCCACTTATCTGCTGGAGTCTATTTTGTTACTTTACGTACAGAAGATGGAATTCAAACAGAGAAATTAGTAGTTAGTCAATAGCATAAAAAAATATTATTTATTGCACGGGATTTAAATTTTCAAAAAAAAATTTAAATCCCGTCTTTATTAAGTACTAGGACAACTATTATGGCTTATTAAACGTTCTTTTAATAAAGTCTATGTTTTAACTATATCCATATCTTAAAACAAAGAAGAAATTGTATCTTTAAGCCGATTTTATTGATATGTTAAAGTTCCATACATGAAGAATTTTCTTAGGTTGATGGTTATTGGTATGTTGTGTTTGATCGCAGATATAGCCTCTGCAACTCATAATAGAGCTGGAGAAATCACCTATGAACAAACAGGCCCACTAACCTTTAGAGTAACCATTACTACTTATACCAAAACCACCAGCGTTTTAGCAGATAGAGATAGTTTATTGGTTTTATGGGGCGATGGTTCTGAAGAAGTACTTTATCGAGTAAATGGCCTACCCGATCCTACAAATGGTATTCCACAAGGTGAGCCTTTGCCAAATAACATTAAGTTTAACCAATACATTGCCAGTCATACTTACCCTGGTAGAGCTACTTATACCATTTCTATGACAGACCCCAATCGTAATGGGGAAATTCTAAATGTGAACCCACCTTATTCTGATCAAGTTCCTTTTCATTTAGCCACTAAACTTTTTATTCTCAATCCTCAATTTCAAGGCACAAATAATACGCCTATTTTATTGAATCCTCCAATTGATAATGGGAATGTTGATGAACCTTTTATACACAATCCCAATGCATTTGATATTGAAGGAGATAGCCTAGCTTATAAATTGATTATTCCTTTAAAGGACACTAACACGGTGGTAGATAATTATTCCTTCCCATCAGAAATCATTCCTGGTCCTGACAATAGTATTTCTTTAGATGTAAACACTGGAGAATTTAGATGGATAAGTCCACAAAAAAAGGGAGAATATAATGTCGCTTTTCTTATCGAAGAATTTAGAAATGGACAACTTATTAGTTGTGTAATTCGGGATATGCAAATCACTATTTTAGAAGAAGATAATCGCCCACCTACGATAGAAACTGAAATGCGAATTTGCGTCATTGCAGGAGATACCATTGACTTTGAAGTAATTGGAGATGATCCTGATATGGGACAACTTGTCCAAGTCACCACCAATGGTGGGCCTTATGTAGTAGATTCTAGTCCTGCTGTATTTACGGTACCCCCTGGCTATCAAGTTCCACCAGTCACAGGAAACTTTTATTGGGAAACGAATTGTTCGCATATCCGTGATCAATATTATCAAGTGATTTTTAAAGCTGAAGATAATTATAAAGACACCTTAAATTTATCGACACAAAAAACGGTATTGATTAAAGTGGTGGCTCCCCCACCCCAAAATCCTATTGCTATTGGAGGAAGTGGCCAGATAAACATCGAATGGGATTTTCCCTATGCTTGCGATACCTTGATGGATGAATTCAGAGGATTCTCGCTTTGGCGTAGAGAATGTGGCGGTTCATTTGAACCCGATTCTTGTCAAACAGGTTTGGCCGGTTCTGGTTATGAAATGATCGCCGAAGACTTGATGGACATTAGTGGTGATGCCTATACCTATTTAGATACGGATGTAGAGCGTGGACTATGTTATTGTTATCGAGTGTTAGGTAATTTTTCTGAGATCAATGAGGTTGGTTTTCCTTTTAATTTTGTAGAAAGTATTGCCTCTGAAGAAACCTGTGTTCAATTGCAAAGAGATCTTCCGTTGATTACCAATGTAAGTGTGCAGACCACAGATATTAATAATGGACAGATGTTTGTACAATGGTCGAAACCTAAAGGAGAAGATTTAGATACAATTCAAAATCCAGGGCCTTATACTTACACCCTTTATCGCTCCGAGGGATTTAATATTGATGATGCTAATAAGCAATTGGTATATAGCACCACAAGCCCTACCTTTTGGCAAGCTATAGATACCAACTTTGTAGACACCGGATTAAATACCTTACAAAGACCTTATGCTTATCAGGTCGGATTCTTTGTTAATGGCGGAGATTCTCTTGGGGTTACTAGCGACGCTTCTTCTGTATTTTTGACGGTAAATTCTAGTGATATGCGGAATGAATTGACTTGGGAGGAAGATGTGCCTTGGAATAATTTGGAGTATGTGGTATTTAAGTTTATGCCTACCACTATGTTATTTGAACCCATAGATACGGTTCCTTCTCCTCCATATTTAGACCTTGGTTTGATTAATGAAGTAGAGTATTGCTATTATATTGAAAGTATTGGCACTTACGGTATTGATGGTATT
This sequence comes from Saprospiraceae bacterium, assembly GCA_020629935.1. Classification (GTDB taxonomy): domain Bacteria; phylum Bacteroidota; class Bacteroidia; order Chitinophagales; family Saprospiraceae; genus JAHDCJ01. Next base: position 8,470 of record JAHDCJ010000138.1, read on the forward strand.
TTAGATCCTTTGCTTAATTTATCTCAGGAAGCTTGTGGAACACCTATTGATACGATTGCTCCTTGTCCTCCGATGTTGGAGGTAAGTAATAATTGTCCAGATGCCATTGACACTGCACCTGCCTCTTCATTTATCAATGATTTAATTTGGAATAACCCCAATAATAGTTGTGCACCTGATGTGGCTCAGTATAATATTTACTACGCAGCATCTACACAAAGTGATTTTCAATTAATTGAAACATTGAACAGTGCAGAAGATACGACCTACTCCCATCAAATTGGAAATTCGGTGGCGGGTTGTTATGCGATAACGGCTATAGATTCGGTTGGGAATGAAAGTGTATTTTCAAATATTGCTTGTGTAGATAATTGTCCAATTTACACACTCCCAAATGTTTTCACCCCAAATGGAGATGGAGACAATGAGCAATTTATTCCTTTCCCCTATCGATTTATTGCAAGCATTGATTTGAAGATTTTTAACCGATGGGGACAACTTGTATTTGAAACCACAGATCCTGCTATTAATTGGGATGGAACAAACTTAAATGGACAAGCTTTAGAAGAAGGGGTTTATTTTTATACCGCTGATGTTTTTGAACAACGTTTAGATGGTATCATAAAACGCACCGAACCCTTAAGTGGTTATGTCCATATTATTAGAGGAAACTAGTACAAAAGACAGGTTGTGATTTCAACCTGTCTTTTCATTTTATAAAAAATTATCTTTATCATGTTTAGTGGAATTGTAAAAAACTTAGGGAACATAATTAACATAGAACAAGAAGGTTCTAACTTTCATTTTACGATTGAGGCCGCAATGGCGCCTACTCTTCAAGTTGACCAAAGTATTGCTCATAATGGCACTTGTCTTACTGTAGTGAAAATTGAAGGAAATCAATATGTAGTTACTGCCGTGAAAGAGACTATGGATAAAACCAATTTAGGGGATTTATCTTCAGGCGACTTAGTGAATTTAGAAAAATGCATCCAGATGCAAACGCTACTAGATGGCCATATTGTTCAAGGTCATGTTGATGGTGTAGGCATTTGTACAAAAGTAGAATCATTAAATGGAAGTTGGTATTTTACTATTGAATTCCCCAAAGAATATGCTCATCTATTAGTAGATAAGGGCTCCGTTTGTATTAATGGAGTAAGTCTTACGGTTATTGACCCAACGATAAATACGTTCAAGGTGACTATCATTCCTTATACCTTTGAAAATACCACATTTAAAAATGTGAAACCAGGTTCTAAAGTAAATTTAGAGTTTGATATTGTTGGAAAATATTTATCTCGTTTTGCAGAAGTACATAATAGTAAGTAATCACTTATTACTTTATAGACTTTTAAAATTTTTTTTATGAAAAAAAATAAACTTAATATTCTTTGCCTTTTTCTTCTGCTCGCATTTATGAGTAATTCAATATTTGCTCAAAAAAGAAGTTTAGCCAATATTGATAACTTAGACAAACTCAATCGAAAATTCATCAATAGTTTTAAGAAACAAAACTTTGATATTCTATATGAAATGTTTCCACCAAAAGAAGTAGTCGTTGGATTTTTCGAACAACGTTTGCCTGATACTCCAAAGCGAGATACGGTATTACAAAATATTCAAAAATTGTACACTCAAAAGTACTATACCTTTTATAAAGCAGAGTTTGAACGCATTATTAAATTAGGTAAACAAATGGATATTGATTGGATGCGGTTAAAATATGTTGGTAGTGAATATGAGATTCAAAAAGAAGGTGATTTTTTAGTGGCTAATCCTACGTTTATCAAGACCAAGCATCGGCAGACTTTTTATGAAGTAGTCATTAATGCTGTCAAATTAGAAGACAGTTGGTATGTACTTCCTATGGTTGATAATCGAGCAATGATTTCTAAATTAGCTGATCCAAAGCGTAAAAAGAAAAAGAAAGATAAAGCCATTGATAGTCCTACTGAATAAATTTATTCAATAAGGCTTACTGGTCCATTTAGAATCTTTGACTCGAAAACGCCATGGTTTGTTTACATATTCTTTGGCATAGTCAATTCCGACTCTTGGGCTAGCAATAATTTCATTTTTATTATAAAAAATTTGATGATCTTCTAACCAGACTTCTTGGTCAACTAGAGAAATTTGATTCTGCTTTTTATTAATATTTAAGGCTTGTGAAAGACAACCTGGGCCCGCTGTTAAATCACGCGCAATCTTTTTTTTATTTCTTCTTACACGCATTATTTCAACACCATCTAACGGTTCGATTGCACGAATCAATATCGCATGAGGTACATCCTTTTTACCTGTTACGATATTAAATAAATGATGAATACCATAACATAAATAAACATAAGCGATTCCTCCTTCAGCAAACATAGGTTCGGTACGTGGAGTTCGTTTATTATTATAAGCATGACAAGCTTTATCTTCGGGCCCTTTATACGCTTCGGTTTCTACAATAATACCAGAAGTTCGAGTACCTCCAATTTCGCTAACAATGACTTTACCAAGCAATTGTTGGGCTAGATAAACAACATTTTCTTGTTGATAAAAAGATAAAGGTAAAATTTTCATATCTAATGAAATTCAATTACATTCGGATAAAATTAAATTCAAGATACAATTAATAAATATGGATTTAGGATTCTTACACACCATATTAAAAACAATAGAACAAGGTCAGCTAAAGGAAGCATTAGAACTGATGAGTAATTCTATGGATTATACCACGAATCATGGACAAGAAATTAGTTTTCAATTGGGCCGTATTCATACCTTAGAACAGGATAAAAGTACCATTCCATACAAGACCTACACTCGTACAAAAAATCAAATAAATTGGGCAGTCAGAGATTTAATTCTCCTATTAATCAAAGCGAACAAATCTAGTTTTGAGCAACCCTTAGTAGGTGATAAATCAGGTACAAATTATGAATTTTTCGAAAAAATTATAGGCAAAGAATCTTTCCTTGATATCTATTGGTTATTGGAAGGATTTAAAAAATCGAAAAGTGTTTGTCGATTAATTTATTCTTTTTCAGAACCTGTAGGCACAGGTTTTCTAATTGAAGGTGGTTTTTTACTTACCAATAATCACGTAATTAGAAACATAAAAGAAGCCAAAAGAATGAAAGCCCAATTTGATTATGAAATAGGGCCAGAGGGCAAAGAACGGCCTTTCTTTATTTATGAACTCGATCCAGATCATTATTTTGAAACCAATGAAACACTAGATTTTACCAAAGTAGCTATTAAAGAAAATGGCATCAAGCCCATTGCCGATTGGCATTTCTTAACATTGAGTGATCATTTACCTGCCCTCAATGAAGCAGTTCCAATAATTCAACATCCTAGAGGTGAACATAAAAAGATTGCTTTAAAGGATAATAAGTTAAAACGCATTACAGAAAACACATTGGAGTATACTACGGACACCGTAGGCGGTTCAAGTGGTTCTCCTGT
>JAHDCJ010000139.1 GCA_020629935.1 Saprospiraceae bacterium
ATTGCGGATATCCTAGTATTATTTATTATATTGAAGGACAAAAAATGACAAGTCTTAAAAATACATAACACGCATAAAACTTTAAAAAATGAAGAAACTAACCATATTACTTCTCCTTATTGTTTTTGTTCTTGTTGAATTGGAAGCAAAAAAAGTAGAAGGTCAAATTCACTATGAAGATAAAATTGTAGATGTTACATTTCAAATTCCAGTTTTTCGCAAAGCTAAAAAACCCAACTTTGAAGGTTTACAATACCGAATCGTATATTATGATGAGAATGGAGAGGCAAAAAAGTTAAAACCTAATCAAGCCAAAGAAGTTAGATTTATTTATGAAAATAAAACTTATAGAATGATTTCTATGAAAAAGCTTGCTGGCTTTTCTATGAAAATGCTTAGAGACAAAATTTTTCTACGATTGGCAATTGATGGGAATTTGAAACTATACTATTATTATGACTCTTCTTCTGCAGGTGGACCAGGAATTCAGATTAGTCTTTCTAATGTAGAGCGATTTATTTTTCAAAAAAACAATGGCTCTCTGGTTCATTATAATGGCTTGGCCTTTAGATCATTTATGACTGAATACTTTAAAGACTGCCCTTCACTATCTAAAAAAATTGAGGAAAAGGAATTTCAGAAAAAAGACCTAGAAGCTATTGTCAATTATTATAATATGAATTGTTTGTGATTGATAATATGTGATTTATAAAGCATTTTTTTGTTTAGTTATATCGTACTAACTTATTGATTAATCAATTAACAATTTCAAGAAAATATTGAACAAAAAATGAAAACGATTAAAGGTGATTTAATACAATTTGCATTGGCAGAAAAATTTGATGTGATCATTCATGGTTGCAATTGCTTTTGTACGATGGGTGCAGGTATTGCTAAGTTGATTAAGCAAAAATTTCCAGCAGCCTACCAAGCGGATTTGGAAACGGTAAAAGGAGATAGAAACAAACTAGGCACGATTACTTGGGCAAAAGCAGAGGATATCGAGTTATTCATTATCAACGGATATACGCAATTTAATTGGCGAGGTCAAGGACAAAAAGCCGACTACGAAGCCATTCGCAGTGTATTTAGAACGGTAAAGGAAGAATACAGTGGTTTACGGATTGGATATCCTGCCATTGGTGCAGGATTAGCGGGAGGAGATTGGAACCTTATTTCCAAAATAATTGATGAAGAATTAGATGGTGAAAATCATACCTTTGTGGAATACGAAAAATAAATATGTACACCTTCATAGAAACCCAAAGACTCCGAATACGGCCTATAGAACTACATGACGACGCCTTCATCCTCGAATTAGTCAATTCTGAAGGATGGTTGAAATTTATAGGACAGCGAAATATCCTTAGCAAAAAAGATGCGCAAAAATATATTCAAAAGATACTGGACAATGAAAGTTTTTATTATCATGTTTTTGAATTAAAAGCAACACAAAAAGCTTTAGGTATAGTTACTTTTCTTGAACGAGAAAATGAAAATTTTCCTGATATTGGATTTGCGCTTTTACCTCAATTTGAAAAAAATGGATTTACTTTTGAAGCAACAAAGGCATATCTTGAAGAAATAAACAAGTCCAATAAATATAACAACATCATTGCCATAACCCTACCTGAAAATGAAAAATCAATTCGCTTGCTTAAGAAGTTAGGATTAAAATACAAAGGCGATTTTAAGAAAAAAAAGGAAACCTTATCTTATTTTAGCATGAAGGAATCTTGAAAAAAAGAAAGCATTCGTTTAAACTATTTTAGTTATTTTTAGAATTCAATTTTAAATAAAAAAACAATGAGCGTCAATTTAAAACTAAAATCGATTAGCATATTTAACTTAAGTCTAATGACATTTTTCCTTATAATTTTATCTGGATGCGATAAATTATACTATGCAGAAATTGAGAATACGATGGATGATCCTGTCCAAATTATTGTGACTGGACAACAATTTTCGGAGACACAAGAGATGATGGTTTTAGATACCATTAGAATGGATAAGATCAGTTACCAAATGGAAGGACAAAGTACATATTTTTTTATGGAGACTATAAATAGAAAAATTGCTCTTGAACATATTCCTTTTGATTCTTTACTCATTATCGTAAATCAAGATACTTTATTTTTAAATAGTCCTCAAGAAATACTTGATCAAATGGAAGAAAATAGAGGTAATAGAATTTTGAAAATAAGCGCACTTTAGATTTTAAAAATCTAAAATTACTTTAGAAATCATCCTAATAATAATTCATGAACGATAAATTTATTTTTTACTCCAAATCTGCTGACAAAGCTCCTGGAAAAGGAAAAGGAGAATTCGCATCAACAGAAAATAGCTATAAAGAATTATCTCAAATTCCGAATTGGCGAAAAATATTAGGTAATTTTCATGAATGTACATTTGTCTATGAAGGAAGGAGCTATCACACCATAGAACATGCCTTACAAGCAAAGAAATTCCAACCAATAGATAAGTCTCTTTTTGAATCATTTGCCTTGGATTCGAATTCTGATTTATCAAAAGGATCAGGATTAGATGCACGGAGAATGCGGAAAACTATTTTATTAAGTTCCACACAATTACAAAAGTGGGATGCTGAAAAATTAACGCACATCGCCAACATGCATCGAGCAAAATTCACCCAATGTCCTAAAGCACAAGAAGTATTATTAGCCACCAAAGAGGCTGAACTTTGGCATTATTTAGCAAGGCTACCCCAAGGAAAAAACTTGCAACGATGGGATACTTTGGAAGCATTGAGAAATGAATTATTGAAGAATAAATATTAGGAAAGAATTAAACTACATGAAAAATCAAGAATTAAACGGGGAGCAAATACAAGAATTAATTTATGCTCAGAAAAATGAAGCTTTTATTAATTTGGTAAAAGATCATGATGTTGAAAAAATAAAATGCAATAAAAACCCTAATGAATTAGCCGCTATTCATTGGGCTGCTAGTTCAGGAAATATCGAAATTGTTCGCTTTCTTTTATCTGATGAAATTAATGAAAATCCGAACTTAACTCGAATGAACAATTTCACACCACTCCATTCGGCCTCTATGTATGGACATCATCAAATCGTCGAACTCCTTATCGAAAAAGGAGCAGATGTAAACATTCAAACTGAACCTCAAAAATATGCGCCTATCCATAGTGCTTCTTTTGCAGGTCATTTAAAAACCATAAAAATTTTGGTTAAACATGGAGCGGATATTACGTTGAAGAACTATAGAGATGAATTAGCTATTGATACCGCAAAAAGACAACATCAGATTGCTACCATTAAATATCTTGAAGATTTGCAGTAATAATCATTAATCTTTTTCTCAAAAAAAATTACTTTTACACATGTCCAAAATTGAATTTTTAAATACTATTGGTAAACTGAAACTCAATGATGAAGGAAAAATTGAAGAACATAATTTGGGGAGAGGAACATTTGCAATCATTGAAAAAGAAGATTTTTTGTTAGCCCATTTTTTTGCAGAATCTCAATATCGAAGATTTCATGAAGATGGAACTTACTCCGATTATGGCGGACCAATATTGGAAGTACTTTCCAAAGTTCCTCATTATCCTTCTGAGGATAAAGAGTTATACTTTAAAGTTCCTAATTTTGAAGATTGTAAAGACCTTTGGGAAGAAGTTTATCAAACAGCATATTATAATGGCCTACATCAAAAAATGCTAAACACTACAATAAAGATCACCAAACAAAATACAGCGTATAGGATTGATTTCTATGCCGAACCAGAAGATGATTGTGTAATCATCGAAGGATATTGTACCTTAACCCTCAAAGATAAAATAGATCGTTTTTGGTAAAACTTTTGAACTTCAAAAGAAATCATACAATGGCTGAAAAAACGAAAATAAATTTCAAAATATTGAACCATCTTAAAAATGGCCGAACAGCAGATGGTAAAGTTGGAGCCAAAGTTTTAGCTACTGGAGACCACCCAAATAATAAAGCTTGGATCACCGTTGAAATGATAAAAGGTGCGGATTGTACTACACAAATTACAACATATTATTTCTTAAGTTATGAAATAGAATACCTTGAATTTGACGAGCGATATGACGAAGAGCTTCATGGGTATGATTGGGACTATTATTTAGTTAGAACAGAAAAATATTATAATATCAAAAACGAAATCGAACTAGAACAACTACTCTCAAAATGGTTAAATGATGTAAATGACCTAAAGCCTGTTTCAAATATTGAACTCCCCAATTTATAGTTTAAAACGATTAGCATGCACATTATTTGTTATAGTTGTGGAAGAGGTGAACAACCAGAAAACACGTTGGAAGGCATTCAACATTGTTTGTCGATCAATCCGTCTTGGAGAATCGAAATGGATATTCAAATAACCAAAGATGGAACCTTGGTTTTATTCCATGATGAAAATACCCTTCGAGTTACTGGCGAAAATGAATGCATTGCTCAACTAAATCTGGAGGAAGTAAAATTACTAAACGTAGGCTATCATTTTCAAATTAACAATACCTTTCCTTATCGAAAATCTCCTATTCAAATTCCAACTTTAAAATCCGTTTTTCAACAATTCCCTAAGATAAAAGTCTTATTAGATATACATACCGATGATCTTCAAGTTGTCGATCACCTAATCGATCTTATTGAAAGGGATTTTAAAAATGGCGACTTCATCATTGTCAGTCAGTATGATAAAATCATCTCGCAATTTAAAGAAAGACAACCCCAATGGACCTATGGCGCACCTGCAAAAGAAGCTAAGAAGATGTTATATAGTAGTTTCCTTTGTTTAGATCGCTTCTTCCCTATCACTTCAAATATTTTAATGCTTCCTCAAAAATATGGTAAGATCAATGTCTTAAATCAACGGGTCATTCGTCATGCAAAAAAAAGAAATAAAGAAATTTGGGCATGGAAATACGAAGGCGAATATGTAAAAACAGTAAACAGTAAAATTGAATTAGAGGAGTTAAAAACAATGGGCATTCAAGGTATTTTCACTGAGTTTCCTAAAAAATTATTGGCAGACTTAGGATAGAACTTTAGCATTGTTATTCCAAAATAATCCCTGTTTTGAGGCGGTTTATAAAAATCATTGTGTAAATTGAAGGTATTATTTACTATCCATATTCTTACCATGAAATTAAGCGCCTTCTTTTTATTCCTGCTGATATTTTTAAACAGCTCCATTTCTGCACAAACCATCCTTCTTTCTGAAGATTTTGAAGCAGCAACATTTCCAAATAATTGGAGTCAAAGCACTAATGCTACGGACGGTGGTTGGTTATTAGGTACGAATACTTCGCTGGATAGTGAATATTGGCCGATTGCGCCGCATGGAAATTTTATCGCCACCAATGATGATGCTTGTGATTGTGATAAATCAATGGATTACCTCATCATGCCTCCTTTAGATCTTTCTTCTTCAACTGTGGTCGCTTTGCAGTTTCAAAATTATTTTGATGGAGGCACACTCTTCGGTGGAACCGAAATCGCTACCATAGAATACTCCTTAAATAATGGAAGTACTTGGACCGTTCTAGAACCAATCGTAGGAACTGAAGATGAAAATTGGGATATACAAACTATTGATTTAAGTGCTTTGGTTGGCAATACCAATGTACTCCTTGCCTTCCATTATTTTGATGATAATAATTGGTTGTTTGGATGGGCCATTGATGATGTCGAAGTTTTTGAATTGGAAGGCCTAGACCTCGCCATTTCTTCCGTAGACATACCTACTTTAGTCGATGCTCCAAACAATATTCCTATCAATGGTATAGTTCAAAATAATGGCTTAGAAACCATTACTTCATTTGATTTGTCTTGGGATATTGGAGGTGCTGTTTATACTACAAACATCAATGGGCTTTCTATCCCTCCATTAGGAACTTATTCCTTTTCGCATCCTGATTTATTGACCATTAATAACGCTGGAAATTTTAATTTAAATGTTACCATTAGTAATATCAATGGAATGCCTAATGATCTAAATGCTTCAAACAATACTTGGATGACTTCGATTCAATCTGTAGAATTTGGACAGATCACAGACAATGGTTTTAATCGAGAATATATATATTATCATCCTTCTTCTGCGCCGCCTAATTGTCCGATTATCTTTGTTTGTCATGGATATACAGGAACTGCCGAAAACATTATGGACTACTCCGAATTCAATGCCTTAGCCGATGAATTTGGCTTTGCAGTCTGTTACCCACAAGGCATTGAAGATTCTTTTGGAAATACTTTTTTTAATGTAGGTTATGATTTCCAAAATGGAGAAACGGTAGATGATGTGGCCTTTATACAAAATTTAAATACTCATTTACATACCAATTATTCTTTAAGTGAAAACGATGTATTTTGTACGGGTCTTTCCAATGGAGGAGATTTTGCTTACCTCCTTGCTTGTCAAGCCTCCAATACATTCAAAGCAGTGGCTCCTGTAGCAGGTATGATTTTACAAAGCATCATGGACGATTGTAATCCATCAAATGAAGTATCAATTTTTGAAATTCATGGCACCGATGATGACGTGACCTACTTTGATGGGGACCCAAACAATATAGATGATTGGGGCGCCTACCCTAGTGTTCCAGACAATATTGATTTTTGGACTACTTTGTTTGGTCTAGATCAATTAGTGAGTGAGTCCTTACCCAATATAGATACAAATGATGGAAGTACCGTTTCTTCCGACAAATATACAAGAGAAGGAAGTTGTACCGAAGTTTGGCTTTACACGGTGGAAGGCGGCGGTCATGACTGGCCGGGTGCTTTTGGTAATATGGATATTTCAGCGAGTAGAGAAATATGGAATTTCTTTTCTGCGCTTTGTGATCCCTCAGTAGCCACTATTTCTCCGAGTTCCACCAATGAGCGTACCTTAATAAAAATTGTAGATGTCTTAGGTCGAGAAATTCAAGAGACCAAAAACGAGATACTTTTATATTTATATTCTGATGGCAGCACCGAGCGAAAAATCATCATTGATTAATTTTTTTATTTAAACAGTTAAAATGATCATAAAAAACAAAAGCTATCTTTTGTATGTTTACATTGGTATTTTATTCCTCTTTGCTTGTGACTTCAATACCATGGCCCAACAACAGGAAAAGAAAACCCAAAAGAAAGAAAAGTTTAAATGGAATTTTGAAGATCAAAATATTTATGCCTATTCATTTGAGCAAAAAATTCAGAGCATCAATCAATGGGGAGGTACATTTGAGAAGAACGATACAAGTAACATATTAGGTCTAGGAGATTTAAAAATAAAATCTAAAGGCAATGATAAAGCAGATTTTGTATTAACAAATATTACCTTCAAAGACCTAGATAATAATAAAGATAAAGTGACTTCAGGACAAAACATGGTGGTACAAGACATGGATGCTCATGGAAGTTTTGAAACGCATAAATCTAGAGATGTTATGATTGACTTTCTTCTATCCCTTCCCTCTTACGATTTTAAACCTGGAGATAAAGAAAAACAAGACTTAGAAATTCCCTGTAATGTTCCTGGTGCTATATTATATATTAAAGGATATAATGAACTTGAGTATGTTAAAGATTTGGATCATGAAGATGCTAGCATTGCCATAATAAAAAGTAAAATCAAAGTAGATCAGTTAGACATTCCCAAAGAAATCAAAGGGGAATTTAGTGGTTCCTTTATTGGAGAAGCAGAATATCAATTTGATTATGAAAACCATTATTTCATTTCTGCTCAGATTGAATTAGATATTATACTTAAATCAAAATACGATACTGGACAAGAGGCAATGGGTGAATTGGATTCTTACATGAAAAACATCAATAATTATTCAATACAATTTGTAGGAATAGAAAAAGAATAATTTTACACTCCAACGAAATTTCTACTAATAAAATAGAAGTAGAGGTCGCATATCAAACGATAATATAGAGGATTGTTCACGTTACGCACCAAAATCAGAGGATATCGCTTCAAAATGCAAACACACTGCTTCTTTACTCTATTTCAATTTAATAATCGCTTGATAAATTTGATCAATAACTTTTGCCATCTTAGGCAGATTGATCGTTTCTATGGTATCTGATTTTCGATGATAATTGGGATTTCGAAGCGGGCCTGTATCTGTTATTAAGGAAGCACTATAACCAAAATTCCAAAAATTTAAATGATCTGACCAATCTAAACCTTCTACCGATTTTGGAGCCGCTAATCTTCTAACTTTTACTTCTTTTTGATGGGCAAACTTCCCTGAAAAACGGCGGGCGAATTTTCCTTTTCCCCATTTATTTACCACCATGATAAAGTCTCCCTTACTTCCCAAAAACCATGACAACAATTTTATAGGATAGGTTTGTGATTTTTTTTCTTCTTCAAAATATCCAATCATATCCAAAGCAATCATTCCATATACTTTTTCATTTCGCTCATAAAGTGATTTTGCATGCTGATAACTGCCCATGTTTTGGGTTCTAAAAAAAGGAGGTTCTTCTAAAGTATATGCCACCAACTCGAATCTATATTTTAATTTTTTGCCATGAAAAAGACGAGCTAACTCTAATACTCCGATTAGGCCACTTGCATTATCATCTGCCCCATCTTGATCTCCACATACATCATAATGTCCTCCAATAACGATGGTCTCTTCATTTTCACTTCCTAGTACAGCAATTACGTTTTTGTAAATTTCTCCGTCCACTTCATAGCTTTGAAAATAGGTCGTATCTGCATATTTTTCAAAATGCATTTTAACGTAATTCGCTACTTGATTCAAGCTTTCTATATGTCTATAATTTCTATATTCCGCTGTATTCAATATTTCAGAAAAATGTCTTTCGATATGTTGAATATTGGCTTGGGAAAATCCTCGATTGTTGACACTACACCAAATCAATAGCATTAAAATTATTTTTATAGATTTCATTCATTCATTCTTTTAATAGTTTGCACAAGTAATTTCCAATAATCAGGACTTTCTTGCTTTAAATATTCAAAATCATTATCCGTTAGAAAATCATTACAGTTTTCATATCCTCGAATAGTCGCTCGGATTAAATAAAAGGTAGCTCTTGCTGTTTTCTTATGCTTGGCCAAAGAATAAGCACGTGCGGCTTCAATAAAATCTTCTGTTTGTACCGACCCATTAGATTTTATGGCTTCTGTAAAGTGAGTAATCGCCTCCTCATAACTTTGCGTTTCCATAGCTTGATAAGCTTTTGCAATATGGAGATTATAGCTTTCTAAAAAAGTGGCTGCTTTTTCTTTCGCTTCTTCTTTAGAAAGGATTTTATAATCCATTCCCATATTATTTGCATAGGTTTCTACATGTAAATCAAAACCCATTTCCGCTCTTCGATTTTGAACATTTGCTTCATCTTCAATAGGTTGAAAATAGCCTTTAGTAATTCCATTATTGGTCGTACTCTGGGTAGCATATAATTGTTTATCACCTTTAGCAATTTGTACCCGATCATAAAGGTAGGCATAGGTAACTAAATCTGCTTGTCCTTCGTCTGCTGCTTTTTTTAGCATAGGTAAACATTTGATTTGAAATAATGGATCTCTATCCGCATGTTGAACCAATAACCAAGCATTATTAGCCGCTTTTTTACCAATCATATCATACGTTGGCCAACCATATTCTATAATAATAACTTTCATCCGTTCGGTGTTTTTAATATCAGTTGCTAGCAATTGATCGGTTAATTTTTTAAATTTCTTAGTCTCTGTTTTTCCTGCTTTGGCTATTTTTGCCCACTTCTTTCTCAGTTTTTGATCAGCATCGCGCATATCTCGAATTTCCTTCGCCAATTCAGGCATTTGAATAGATTGTGCTTTAATTGAAAAAACAAAGAATAGACTCATTAAATACACAAAAGCAATTTTAATTTTATTCATAGTATTATTTTTTATCTCTTAAAATGTTTTCATTTATTCATTGTACGCTACAAATGTAAACGAAAGATTATTGTCAAAATTCATAAATCGACGAACGAGCATTAGCGGCCCATATACAAGAAATATCTTTTGAAAAAGGCTTGGACATTACAAAATAGGTTTTGAGGAGCCCAAATGTTCTTTTCGTCTACATTTAAAAAAAATGAACTTGACTTTTAGTATCTTTAATACCTATGAATAAAAATGCTTTAGTTGATCGTATCATACAAAACAGATACTTATCACATATCCTTTTTTGGGTAGGTATTTCTTGTATTTTCACTATTATTGCTGCATTTAGTTCTGGCAATATAAAAGAAGCATTGATTAGCTATTTAGCCTTATTACCGATTCAAATATTTGCAGGTTATCTTTTAGTATATTATCAAGTACCACAATTATTATTGAAAAAAAGATATGGCTTATTTGCGATTTCATTCTTTGCCTCCATTTACTTTTTTTCGGTTTTGGCGAGGCTATCCAATATCTATATTGCAGAACCCTTTTTTAGAGAGAACTTTCAACAAGAGGGCATTTTAGAAGTCTTAACTACCCCTTTCCATTTAGTAGTCATTTATTTTCCTGCGGTTTATGTTATTGTATTTTTAATGCTTGTGGTAAAAACAACAAAAGATGCTTTTCAGCAAAAACATCAATTAGAAATCATTCAAAAAGAAAAGGCCAATGCAGAGCTTAATTTTTTGAAAGCACAGATTCATCCGCACTTTTTATTTAACACACTTAATAATTTATATTCCTTAACATTAATCAAATCCGATGATGCGCCAGAACTGATTCTAAAGCTATCTGACATGCTCGATTATATGCTCTATCAATGTAATGGTCCAAGTGTCCCAATCATAAAAGAAATCGAATTGCTTGAGAGTTATATTGCACTTGAATCCATGCGTTATGAAGCAGAATCTGAAATTTCATTTAGTCACAAATGCGATGATCCCAATTGTAAAATTGCACCGCTTATTCTTTTGTCTTTTGTAGAAAATGCATTTAAACATGGGGCAAATGGTAATCCCAATAATCCCAAAATTTCTATTGATTTAGAACTAAAAAATACGCAACTTTACTTTAAGGTATTTAACCTAAAAACACCTAAACTAGTACAAGATAAAAGTAAGCATAATAAAGAAGGAATTGGATTCAATAATGCCGCTCAACAACTCGAATTGAATTATAAAGATCAGTATGATTTAAATATAAAAGAAACCGAAAAAGACTATCGAGTGGATCTTAAAATTGACTTAAATTGAAATAGATGAATACCAAATGTATAGTCATTGATGATGAACCTTTAGCCATTAAAGTGTTAGAGCAACACATCATAAAAATACCAGATTTAGATTTGGTTGCGACTTTTAAAAACCCAGTGGATGCATTAGAAGTATTGAAGAAAGAAAGCATCGATTTAATCTTTCTAGATATTCAAATGCCATTAATCACAGGGATTGATTTTGTCAAATCAACACCCCTGCATGCGAAGGTAATTTTCACAACTGCGCATAGAGATTATGCCATTGAAAGTTTTGAGTTGGATATCATTGATTATCTTTTAAAGCCTATTTCATTCAGTCGATTTTTAAAGGCGATCAATAAATATAAGCAAGGTCTGTTATCTACACAAGACCAGAGGTCATTGGTTAAACCTAGCATTACTTCAACACACATTTTTGTAAACACCAATAGACGCTTTGTAAAAATTGAATTTGATCAAATCTTGTACATTGAAAGTATAAAAGATTATGTTCGAATTCATACGACGGGGAAAGCGATTATCACTAAAGATAAGATTAGTGCCTTTATAGAAAAACTCCCTGATTACTTTTTACGTGTACACCGTTCTTACATAGTAAACACAAATAAAATCACGGCATTCACTGCCAAAGATATAGAAATAGAAAA
>JAHDCJ010000018.1:0-50737 GCA_020629935.1 Saprospiraceae bacterium
GGTATCAGAAAAAAGAGGAGAAGAAGAAGTTAATTTGGCCTTACTCACTGATGGTTTAAAAGCTGAAAGAGAACAAGGCATTACAATTGATGTGGCCTATCGTTATTTTTCGACTCCCAAGCGAAAATTTATCATTGCAGACACCCCAGGGCACATTCAATATACACGCAATATGGTCACTGGTGCTTCTACAGCCAATGTAGCTCTGTTGCTCATCGATGCTAGAAATGGAGTAATTGAACAAACAAAAAGACACGCTATAATTGCCTCTCTACTTCAAATTCCACACGTCGTAGTTTGCATTAACAAAATGGATCTTGTAGACTACAAACAAGAGGCCTTTGATAAAATTCATGATGAATTTGAAGCCTTTGCAACAAAGCTTGATGTAAAAGATGTAAGTTTTATCCCTGTTTCAGCGTTAAAGGGAGACAACATTGTGGATAGAAGTAAAAATATGAGCTGGTATGAAGGACCTACGTTAATGTACTACCTTGAAAATGTCCATATATCAAGCGACCATAATTTTATTGATTGCAGATTTCCTGTACAACATGTAATTCGACCGTATAATGACGAGTTTCATGATTACAGAGGTTATTCTGGAAGAATAGCTGGTGGAGTTTTCAAAAAAGGCGATGAAGTAGTAATCTTACCAAGTGGCTTTTCTTCTAAAATTTCTAAAATAGACTCCTTTGATGGCGAAATGCAAGAGGCATTCCCACCACAATCAATCACCTTACTCCTTGAAGATGATTTTGACATCAGCAGGGGTGATATGCTGGTAAGAGTAAACAATCAACCTGCCATTAGTCAAGATTTAGAGGTTATGTTATGCTGGTTTGATCATTCCAAACCACTTCAATCAAGAGGAAAATATATGATTAAGCATACCACTCAAGAAGCTCGATGTATGGTGAAAGAAATCAGATATAAACTTGACATAAACAGTTTGCACAGAGATCAAGAAAATCTTGAAATAAAAAGCAATGATATTGCAAGAGTAGTCATACGTACTACCAAACCGTTGTTCTACGATAAATATAGAGACAACAGAATAACAGGAAGCATTATTTTGGTGGATGAAGGAAGCAATAATACTGTTGCCGCAGGAATGATTATATAATAGTGATTACTCAACTTTTAAATAAAGAAAAAGCTATAAGTATAACCGGCTTAGGTTATGTAGGCTTACCATTGGCTTTAGAATTTGCCAAAAAATTTAAAGTTATCGGTTTTGATATCAATGAGGAACGCGTTGAATTGATGAAGCAGGGCATTGACCCTAGCAAGGAGCTAGAAGCTTCGGCTTTTGCAAAATGTGATATACAATTTACCTCCAATATTGAAGATTTACAAGATGCGCACTTTCACATTATAGCCGTCCCAACGGATATTGATGCACACAAAGTGCCTAATCTAAAACCCTTAGAATCATCGAGCAAAGCTATCGGAAGCATTTTGAAAAAAGGAGATTTCGTTATCTACGAAAGCACAGTTTATCCAGGCTGTACTGAAGAAGATTGTATCCCAATTTTAGAGCACCAATCAGGTTTAAAGGCAAATAGTGATTTTCACTATGGTTATAGTCCAGAAAGAATTGTTCCTGGTGAAAAAGTTAGAACCCTAACAAAAATTCTAAAAATTGTTTCAGGCAGCAGTCCGGAAGCATTGGAAGTGATCTCCAGTGTTTACGGAAATATTATTGAAGCCGGCATTTATGAGGCATCCTCTGTGAAAGTAGCGGAGGCAGCCAAAGTAATTGAGAATACGCAAAGGGATATCAATATATCCCTAATGAACGAACTAGCAGTAATCTTTGACAAAATTGGAATTGATACCAACGAAGTTATTGAAGCCGCGGGATCTAAGTGGAATTTCCATAAATACAGACCAGGGTTGGTTGGAGGGCACTGTATAGGCGTTGACCCATACTACTTAATGCACAAGGCGAAACAAATAGGTCATGACCCACAAGTAATTGCCGCGGGAAGACGAGTAAATGACTACATTCCTAATTTTATTGCCAAAAAAGTAGTAACGAGTTTAATAGAGTTAGGAAAGAATCCTGGTGCTTGCAAAGTTTTGGTCATGGGCATCACCTTTAAGGAAGATGTCTCAGACATTCGCAATTCTAAAGTTGCGGACCTTATTAATGAATTAAAGGATTTCTCACTGGACGTAGATGTTGTTGATGCCAATGCTTCCAAAGAGGAGGTTCTGCATGAATATGGTATAGAATTAAAAGATAAATCTACTGGACCCTATGACGCTTTGGTTATAGCTGTTGGGCACAAAGAATATAGAGTCCTTAGACTCGAAGATCTTAATGCTTTGTCTAAAGACCCACTCCTACTTTTTGACATTAAAGGGATATTAGATTTAGGAGATTTACCCAATTATTGGAAACTATAAAAAACATATTGATTACAGGTGCCGCAGGATTTATTGGATCCCATGTAACGCGCTCCTTTGTCACCAAATATCCAAACTATAAAATCATAGCCTTGGATTTATTGACTTATGCTGGTAATCTAGAAAACCTTTGTGATATTGAAAACAAAGCAAACTATGATTTTGTAAAAGGCGATATTTGTGATAGTGATTTTATGCGGAAATTGTTTGTCGAAAGAAATATCACTGACGTCATTCACTTGGCTGCGGAATCCCATGTAGACCGATCAATCGCGGATCCTTTTGTTTTTATAAAAACTAATGTTTTGGGAACTTCTCATCTTTTGCATCTAGCAAAAGAAAGCTGGGACAGCAAATCTGGAGATCATATATTTTATCATATTTCAACGGATGAGGTATATGGTTCACTCGAACTAAATGGTGGATTTTTTAATGAATCTACAGCATATGATCCACGAAGTCCTTACTCCGCTTCTAAAGCATCAAGTGACCATATGGTAAGGGCTTGGCACCATACCTATGGTTTACCCATTGTGATTTCGAATTGTTCTAACAATTATGGCCCCAATCAATTTCCTGAAAAATTGATTCCTCTATTTATAAACAATATTATTGAAAAGAAAGCATTACCTGTTTATGGTCAAGGTCTTAATATCAGAGATTGGTTACATGTTGAAGACCATGCCAATGCAATTGATATAGTTTTTCATAAAGGCCAAATGGGTGAAACTTATAACATCGGCGGACACAACGAATGGAAAAACATAGATGTCATTCATCTGCTTTGCAAATTGATGGATCAAAAATTAGACCGCAAAAATGGAGAATCTGCTCAGCTTATTAAATTCGTGACAGACAGACCAGGACATGACTTACGCTATGCAATCGATGCCTCCAAGGCTGAGCAAACTCTGAGTTGGAAACCTAATTATAGTTTCGAAGAAGGATTAAGTAAAACCATAGATTGGTATTTAGAAAATAAATCTTGGCTTCAAAATGTTACGACAGGATCCTATAAAGAATACTATAAAAAACAATACCTAGATCGTACAAAAGAAGTGAATAGATGAAAGGGATAATATTAGCAGGCGGATCAGGTACTAGACTTTACCCTATTACAAAAGCTATTTCAAAGCAACTAATGCCTGTGTATGATAAACCGATGATTTATTATCCGCTATCCATATTGTTGCTCTCAGGAATAAAAGAGATACTAATAATTACGACTCCCGAAGACCAATCTCAATTTATAAAACTTCTTGGTGATGGCTCATCACTAGGTTGTATTTTTAAATATGCTGTTCAAGAAAAACCAAATGGTCTAGCTGAGGCATTTTTAATAGGTGAAGAGTTTATTGGAAAGGATAATGTTTGTCTAATTCTTGGAGATAACATATTCTATGGGTCAGGATTGTCCAGGATACTCCAACGTTGTGCACAAATAAAACAAGGGGCTAAGATTTTCGCTTTTCCAGTAAATAATCCAGGAGATTATGGTGTCGTAGAAATGGATGAAAACAGTAAAGCAATTAGCATTGAAGAAAAGCCAGAAAAACCTAAAAGCAATTTCGCAATTCCAGGATTATATTATTTCGATAATTCAGTAATTAATTTTGCAAAAAAAATAAAACCTTCTCAAAGAGGTGAATTAGAAATAACATCTATCAATAGATGTTATTTGAAGGCTGAAATGCTTAACGTAGAAATAATGCCCAGAGGCTCTGCTTGGTTGGACACTGGTACTTTTGATTCCCTTTCGGACGCATCAGAATTTGTAAGAGTTATTGAAAAAAGACAGCAACATAAAATAGGTTGTATTGAAGAAATTGCTTGGAGAATGAGATACATTGACAATAAACAACTAAAAAAAATATCGGGCCCACTACAAAAAAGTGGTTACGGCAAATACTTATTAAACCTATTAAGTTAGAAGAAACATTGTTATTTAAATAAATCTAATTATTGATGAAAAAAGTACTATCTATTTTTTCACTAATTATTCTTTGCGCAGCAACATGTATTGCACAAACTGAATCAGACCGAGTAAAAGAGGAGTTAGACAAACGTGGTCTTAGAGATGATGAAGTAAGGCAAAGGTTGCTCGAAAGGGGTTTTGATATCGACAATATAGACATCAACAATCCTTCCGCAGTTTTCCAATTGGAAAAAAATCTTCAAGAAGTTCTGGATGAAATGGAAAAAGAGAAGCTGACAGATGAACAAAAAGGATCTACGATAACAGATAAAGAATTAACACAAGAAGAATCCAAAATATTGGCTAAAGAAGGTGAAGATATATCTGAAGCCATTGATGAAGGGGCTACTTTAGAGGAAGCGGTTTCTGAAGAATTAATTGACGCTCAAGAAACTAGTCTACCAAAAGCTCAAACTTACGGTCAAGAAGTTTTTCGATCACAAAATATTAAACTTTATAGAAAATCTGAAGATGTAAAACCTCCTAATTCATATATTCTTGGTGCTGGTGATATTATAACCGTTTCCATCTGGGGTTACTCAGAAGAGGATTTAATCTTTGAAATAAATGATGAAGGCTATATTAAGCCCCAAGGGATACCAAGAATTTATTTAAAAGGAATTCGTCTTTCCCAAGCCAAAAGTTTATTGTCAGATCGATTTTCAAATTACTATAAGTTTAATGCCAACGAATTTGAGGTAGGTTTAAGCTTTGGAAGAACAATTAATGTAAACATAACAGGAGAAGTTTTCAACTATGGCAATTTTAATCTTCCCGCTATTAATACTGCTTTTAATGCACTTGTTGCAGCCGGTGGACCCAATGACATAGGTTCTGTACGAAACATCACTCTAAAAAGATTTGGCGAACCTGATAAAGATATAGACATCTACAAATACCTTCAGAACCCAAGTTATGAGATGGATTTCTTTTTGGAAGAAGAAGATATTATTCATGTTCCCGTTGCTGAAAAGCTTGTTACCATTGATGGCGCAGTTATTCGACCAAATCAATACGAATTAAAGAGCTCTGAGGATTTAGTTGAATTATTACAATTCTGTGGAGGGCTAAAAGCCAACGCATCATTAAAAAACATTCAAATTAAGCGATTTATTGATGATCAAGAAAAGATTATTGATGTCAACCTAAACGAAGTTGTTAAAAGAAATACGGATTTTACTTTAAAAAACGGTGATGAAATTTTGGTTTTTGAAATTCCAAATAAATTTAAAAACTTTGCCAGTGTAGAGGGTGCAGTTGACCTTCCTGGAAAATATGCAATTGAAAAAAACACCAGAATTAGTGACCTGTTAGATAAGACATATTTAAAAGAACATGCTTATTTAGAAATTGCGTATTTAAAACGACCAAATCGAGATCAAACAACTTTTAGTTATTTTAGAATAGCCATTGGACAGTTATTAGAGAACAATAATCATCCTGATAATATTCTTGTGGAAAATGGTGATGAGCTCGTCATTTATTCTAAGTCTAGATTTAAGGATGCAGAAGATTTTTCTGTTTCAGGTCATGTTCGTGAAGCGGGAAGTTTTGAATATGATTTTTCAAACACATTGAAATTAAGTGATGCAATAATTTTAGCAGGGGGTACAAAAAAATTTCCTACTGACTTTGCTTACATACAAAGAGCTTCTATTAAAGAGCCCGGTAAAATCAAATATTTAAGGGTAAATTTATCAAGTGCTATTCTAAATCCTTCGGGCCCAGAAAATGTTGCAATTTTACCGGGAGACAAAATAGTAATCTATGCTAAGGAAGATTTAATAGAAAATGAAGAAATAACTGTTAGAGGACTTGTAAGAAATCCAGGTGTTTACAAATTCGATCCTAGCCTAAAAATTAAAGACCTCATTGATATGTCAGGTGGCTTAAGCGTTAATGCCTCTAGAAAAAGAATTGATGTATTCCGCTTAGAGGTTTCGGATGACAAAGAAACGCAAACATTAGCCGCCAATTTAATATTGGACAAAAACAATAATATTATAAATGGTGCATATATTCCCCAACCTAGAGATATTATAGTATTCAGAAATGCCGCAGAATTTGAAGACATTAGAACCGTTGAAATTTTAGGAGAAATTGCTTATCCAGGATACTACGCCATAATAGAAGAAAACGAACGTATTAGTTCCATTATCAAGCGGGCAGGGGGTTTAACAGATGAAGCTTTCATTCCAGGAATGGTCGTTAATAGATTTGCAGGAGATATTGGTATAATAAGTCTCAATGCAGATGAAAAAATATTTGACAATTCTGATCAAAATATTGTTGTGAAAAACAATGATGTTATTGTCGTACCAAAAACCAATGATTTGGTTACGATAAGTGGTACTACTAATACGGGTCAACAAATTGTTGTGCCCTTTGTAAGAAATAAAACAGCCCTTCAGTATGTTGAAGATTTTTCTGGAGGTATTAATGACAAAATTGGAGATAAACGAAGAATTCTAGTTCGATATCCGGATGGTCACTACAAAACGCCAAAAAGAAGATTCTTGTTTTCTTGGAAATATCCATCAATAGAACCAGGTTGTAGAATTGAAGTGCCTTCTAAAATTGTTGAACAAAATTCAAATAAGGAAAAGAAAGATTGGGGAAATATTTTAGAAAAAACCGTAACACAAGCAACCGCATTACTCACGCTTATAGTTTTAATTCAAAGAATAGATTAGTCTAACACAGAAAGCTTTTATATGAGCAATGGAGAACATAAAAATGTAATTCATCAAACTGATGAAATTACTTTAAAAGAACTCATTTTAAAAATCCAAGAATTCTTTTGGGAAATAGTAAAAAATTGGTTTCTGATTTTTATTCTTTTCATTATTGCTGCTTGCTACTTTTTTTATGAGGTGTATACAACCCCAATAAAATATCCTGCACATGTTAAATTCATGCTTAGTGATGATGGCGGTGATAAATCGGGTATGAATATGATATTAGGTGGACTTGGTTTAGGTGGCTTTAAGGGTAAGGGGGATTTGGTTAATCTCGAAAAAATAATGCAACTCTTCAAAACACGATCAGTAATTGATAAAGCTCTTCTTACAAAAGCTGTATTAAATGGAAAGCAAGACGTACTGGGGAATCACATTATTCAACAAATTGGTTATAAAAAATTGATTAAAGATTATGGTCCGGCGAGTTGGAGTAAAGTAATGAATGAATTAAATGACTTTCAATTTGACTCGCTCAAGACTGTGGAGGATTTTGATGAAAAAGATCAAATTATGCTCAAGGTTCTTTTTGATAATATAGTAGGACACTACGATCGTGAAATTGACCCAATAATAAAAAGCTCGTTAGACGAAGACTCTGAAATTATCACTTTATCTGTTTATACCGAAAAAGAAGACCTTACTTTCATAATACTAAATTCAATTTTTGAAGAATTAAGTAATTTTTTTATCAACAAAGCAATTGAAAAACAGAAAAAAACTTTTGATGTGCTTTCGTTTAAAAATGATTCTATTTACAAGCAACTTAAAATTGCAGAGTATAGTTTAGCTGATTTTAAGGATAGAAACAGAAAACTGGTTACAGTTAAAGGTTATTTAAAAGAAACCAAACTTGAGAGAGAAGTATCTATCCTAAATCTTTTATATGCTGAGTCTGTCAAAAATTTAGAAATTGCCGATTTTGCCTTAAGGCGACGAAAACCACATGTTCAAAAAATTGATTCTTCTGTAAGGCCTTTAACTGCAATAGGTAAATCAAAGAAAAAAGCGCTGATTTATAGTTCATTAATCTCAGTTCTTTTAGGTGTTACATTTATTATTGGAAGAAAAATAATTCGAGACGCCTTAGCAAATTAACCTAGTTTTTATCTCGATTTGCTTAGAAATTTAAACTCGATAGGACTGAAAAAGATAACCATCAACATGAGTTGGTTGATGGTCGAGAACATTATCAAAATAGGTGTCGGTGCTGTATTAAGTATTTGGATAGCTCGAAAACTTGGCCCTACTCGTTTCGGCCTTTACAGTTATGCCATTGTATATGCCTCTATATTCTATGCCTTTGTTGGCTTAGGATTGAGAAAGATCGTAGTGCGAGAATTAAGTAAGAATAAAGAAGGTGCCAAAAAAATTATTGGTACTTCTTTCTTTATGATCCTTTCGGCAGCAATCGTTATGAGCATATTGACTCCCCTGAGTCTATTCTTATTTTCTGATGCCAGTAAAATTACCGTGCTTCTTGTTGCCATTATGAGTAGCGGATTTATATTCCAATCTTTTCAGCCGATAGCATTCTATTACGAGTCGCAAACTCGAATGAAGTGGGTCATGATCTTATCGTTATTCGGGTTTGCAATAGGCACACTGATAAAAATATTTGCCCTCCTGCAAGATTCCTGGATACATTGGCTGGTCATTGGCTCGATGCTTGAGTTAGCTTTGGCAAGTCTTTTTCTATATTTCATTTTTCCCAAGGAACTTAAACCCATCCGTCAAATTTCCTTTGATCTCACTCTCGCAAAAAAGTTGTTGAAAGAATCTTATCCCCTGATTGTCATCGCTCTTGCAATCAAGCTCTATACAGATATTGATCAAATCATGCTTAAAAACATGTATGATTTAACCGAGACAGGCCGATATGCTATTGCTGTCAAGTTTTCAAAAATTTGTACATTTCTACCTTCTGCAATTTTTATCTCTGTCTTTCCTAATTTGGTGAAAACCAAATCAAATAATGAAGCGCAGTATAAAAACAAATTGCAAAAGCTCTATAATGTTTGCTCATTTCTAGGATATGGCTTTGCCATATTTTTTACTTTTTTTGGCAATCTAATTATCTCCATTTTATTAGGTCCAGAATATGCATCCTCTGCTTTTTTTCTCAAAATATTAATATGGAGCAATCTCTTCATTTTCCTCGGTGGAGCAAGGACCTTGTTTTTAATTTCAGAAAATCTAACTCAATTGTATATGTTCACAATCATAATCGGTTGTGCTCTTAATATCGGATTGAATTACATTTTCATTCCAATATACGGTGGAGTCGCAGCCTGCATTGTTACACTTATTACCACTTTTATTGCAGGCATAGGCATTAACTTTTTTATTCCTAAATTATTTGAAACTGGACTAATGCAAATGAAGAGCTTAGTATACCCTAAATTTTGGTAATGATTAACAAGTATCGAATTCATAATTTTCTAGCCGAAAGTTCTGTAGATGCAAGGGCTTATATGTTCTTGAATCCACTGATCAAAGATTTTCCTTATTTACCATATACCGGCTCCGCTTTACGGCCCGCGATATTAGCTACTGTGATTAATGACATAGTGATCAATGGGCGTCGGAATATTATAGAATTTGGTAGCGGAGTTTCTACACTTGTCATAGCTAAGTATATTTCAACACAAAAAGAATCTTTCCAATTTTACAGTATTGAAGAAAGTCAAGAATGGTCAGACATAATAGCTAGGATGCTTCGTGAGCATGGCCTAGATCAATACGTCACACAACTCGTTATGCCCATCTCGACAAATGCGAATGGTGTTCAATGGTACGATGACTCATTTCTAAATAAAGTAGAGAAAGTGGATTGTATGATCATCGACGGGCCCAATGCTACTAAAGACAAGTCCATAAGAAAGCATGCCTTACCAATGCTTCAAAACAAATTGGGTAAAAAGTTTTCTGTTTTTCTTGATGACTGTAATCGACCAGGAGAATTTGGTGCATTACAAGATTGGAGTAAATCATTAAACACGAAATATCTCCTATTGTATCAATCCTTGGGTTTGATCTTCAAAGGAAGCTATTTCAATGTTTCCATATGAGTAAAAAAGTTCTATTCATACACCATGGTTCTTATGATGGTGGTGCTCCGTTGAGCATGTTATACACTATGAAGGGACTTTCAAAACATGGATATCTTCCAGTAGCTGGACTTAGAAGTCCTTCTGATAAGTTAAGAGCCATTTACACGGATGCAGGATTTCAAACGATAGATATGCCTTGGATCCCTAAACTAATGACTTGTGCACAAGGCGAGGGAAACCCATGGAATCCTATAGTCTGGTACAATGTATTCAAAGCAAGTAGAATGTGGAAACGAGCTCAGGAACTGACTTTGGACCTCATTCGCAAAGAAAATTTCCATATTGTTCATCTCAATTCCATGTCTCTTTCCTGTCCTGCTCAAATGCTCATGAAAGAAGAGATTCCATTTGTTTGGCATGTTCGAGAAAATGGTCCAAATCATAAAGGACTTCGATACAAATACATTCAGAAGTATCTCCTCAAAGCAAAGAATGTAATTTTCTTATCAAAGGCCGAGCAAAAAAGTTGGGTAGGTCAAAGTAATCACGGAAAAGTGATAAACAATTTTGTAGACTTTAGTCAATTTCAATTCACTGAAGACAAGTCTGCATCAAAGAGTAAAATGAATATTGAACCCTCTACTAAGGTTCTCTTGTATTTAGGTGGATTGAAACCTCACAAAGGGATTTTGACTCTTGTGGATATTATTAAACAACTCAAAGGAATAACTTCTTCAAAGTTTATCTGCTTGATGCCAGATTCCGCTTTAAAAAATAAAACGCCTAGCCAATTTGAGAAAAAGGTTCTTGACAAAATAGAGGCCCTCAGGCTTACTGATGAATGTCGTCTGCTTCCTTTTAATCCGTATATCACGGAATATTTCCAAGCAAGTGATGTCCTAGTTTTTCCTGCTAACAAGCCACATTTCGCTAGACCTATAATAGAGGCAGCATCCATGAAGGTACCATCTGTGTCATCTGATCTTCCCAGTATTGATGAGTTGGTTATACATGACAGCACAGGATACTTGGTACCTTGCAATGAACCAAAGGCTTTTGCCAAAAAAATAGCTGGGCTTTTTGAAAACCAACAGTTATCAAAAAAAATGGGCAATCATGCCCATAAATTTGCTTTGGACAAATTCGAATTCAATCGTCAAATAGATAAAATTCTTGCCATTTACAAAGGCCTTGACAAGAAACAACTCAATTAAGACATCAACAATCCAAAGCCAAAAGTCGTAATCGTCTACTATGCTCTACTGCATTATAGAATGTCCCTTTTCGATTATTTGGCAGATAGTCCCAAAATTGATTTTCACATTGTCTGTGGTAAAAAGAGTCAGTTTGAAAACTCTATGTATTATGAATCCACAAAAGGAGGTGTTCACTATTTACAGAACGTGTTCTTTAAACTTGCAGGAAAACAATTTTATATCCAATCTCGAGTTATTCAAACTTTGAAATCCTTAAACCCAGATGTGGTTATTCTTAGAGGAGTAAATCCTCAAATCATTTCAATGCTTTATGCGTTTATTTGGCTAAAGATATTCCGGTCCAAGGTGAAGATATATTGGTGGGGGCATGGAACCACAGGTAATCAAGGAGGTTTTGGAGTCTCTTTGCGAAAGTGGTTTTACAAAAAAGCCGATGGTGTCCTTTTACAAGGAAAGAAAGGATTCCCAATCCTCAGCAAAATTGGAATCAATGAATCCAAATTGCATGTCATAGGGAATAACATGAATGATTCCTCTTTAGGATACAAAATCACCAAAGTAACGGAGAAAAAAATTATTGATTCTTTCAATCTAATTTTCGTTGGACGATTGGTGCAAGAGAAAAGAGTAGATCTCTTAATCGATGCTGTTTCCATCTTAACCAAACAAGGACTAAGCATTCAATGCGAAATAATTGGAGATGGCCCCATTAGGGCCTCTTTGGAAGAAAAGGCCCGTGATCTTGGATTACTATATAGCGTATTTTTTCGTGGGGCATTATTTGGAGATGATGTGATCCCATATTTTACGAGATCCCATCTTACTGTGATCCCTGACTATTCAGGGTTGTCTATCATACACGGACTCTCCTTTGGTTTACCCTTTGTAACCTCAGATGATATTCAATACCATGGTCCAGAAATTGAAGTGCTGCAGAGCGGTATAAATGGTTCTATATATGCCAAGAACAATGTTCAGGATTTATGTTCAAAAATTATGGATTGGCATCTAAAACTGAAGCAAGACAATTCGATTGCTAACTCTTGCATAGATAGTATTGAAGAATATACTGCAGAATTCGTGGGTGAAAATATTTTGAAACATATCGCCATCTGATTTGAGAACTATCGTTGTTTATGATTCATTGCATTCAGGTCATCATATCGAATATCTCAGTCACATCGCAAGACATCATCACAATCATTCCGATGTTAATGTACTTTTCCTTGTTCATCCCATTTGTGGGAAGGCCTTGTCTAAAATTCAAAATGGCTTTGAAATCAGCATGATTGAAGAAGACCAATTAGGGAAATTCGAACAATTTGGCAATCTCATTCAACGTGCAGATGCAGAAGTAAAGTTTGTCATGGAGTTTGCCAAAAAGATTAGTGCTTCTCATGTTCTATTTATGGATCTAGATAGATACCAATTATCTCTGCGAAAATCATCCATTACACCTATTCCTTTTTCAGGGATATTGATGAGACCTTATTCAAGACTTCAAGGCTTTGGCTGGAAGAATCGCTTTAAAAAATATCTTGCCAAACGAAGAAAAGCACTTCAACTGACGTTGCTGCTTAGAAACAAGAACTTGAAAAGTCTTTTTGTACTGAACGATAAAGAAAGCGTGAGTCAACTAAATGCAAATCACAAATCTTCGGTCTTCAAATACATTGTGGAGCCCGTTCATCTCAAATCATTGACTCCAAAAGAAACCGAAAATTTAGACCTCTCGGAAATCAAGCTTTTAATTTTTGGCACGATTGACGAGAGAAAAAATATTCCCAATATAATTCGGGCAATACACCATCTTGATCTCGATTCTAAAATCAGCTTATCCATTAATGGTCGGTCGAATTCTTCTGTTTATACTCAAAAGATAAAAAGCCTCATCGAACAATTTGCTTCGGAGCGTTTCACTATTGAATTCAACAGCGAATTTATCTCCAATGATAAAATATCTGATTTATTCAATGCATGTGATATCATTCTTCTAGCCTATAAGGACTTCAACTTCTCAAGTAATATACTTGGGTACTCTGCATTATTTCAGAAGCCACTATTGGCAACTAAATTTGGAGTAATTGGAGATATAGTCAGGAACTATGCTATGGGGACAACCGTAGATCCTTATTCTTTTACAGACATTGCAAAAGGACTCAAAGCACTTATCGATTCTCCAATCAAGGTAAACGGCAAGCCATATTTGAGTGAAAGAAAGAATGAGTATTTCGTTGCCCAACTTTTAAGATCATGAATAGTAAAAATTACTTTCAACTATTCCTTCTCTCCTTATTAATGTTAGGCCTCAACGCCTGTTCAAAAAAGAACAGTGTACAAAGCAATGAATTGAGAAGCATTCCCGAGTTGAAGAAATTGGACAAAAAGAAATGCCCACAATTGTATCTATGTCTTGGAAGGTTGCCTGAGGAATCAATGAGGTTTGCTCAAAAAAATGATATCGAACATGTCATTCTAATCACTGGAAGCAGCATTCATAATAAGGATCAGGTAAGCCTCAACAAATCTGAGCTTAAGGCCAAAATTGAAAAGGTCTTTCCAAATGCTAACTCAGAAGGCATTGGAGTGCTAGACTGGGAAGGTAAAGGAATACATCAATTAGAAAAGGAAGAACTAAACAGTGAAACGTTTAGGCGAATCACTCAACAATATGCTGAAGGGTTGAGGCTTGTCAAAAAACTTAGGCCCAAAGTAAAGTGGGGTTATTATTCTCTCCCTTTGAGAAACTACTGGTCTAGGGACAAAAAATGGGAAAAGAGAAACGAGGCACTACATGCCATTTATGACGAATCAGACATATTATTTCCAAGCATTTATGATTTCTATCATGATGAAGTGGGTTTTGCTGGTCGTAAACTGGATTCTATGTATGTAAATGACAACGTAGAGTTAGCATTGCGGTTGGGCATTAAACATGATCTTGAAGTAATACCATTTTTTTGGCATCGCTATCATAATTCAAACAAAACTAAACCTCTTGAAATCATCCCAGATGAAGAATTCGCCCACCACATTTCTGCTGCCATCGCTGCAAATTATAAAGGCAAACACATTGATGGTCTGGTCTGGTGGGGAGCTGATGAATATTATACTAAGCACAAAAAGGTATCCGTATATACCAGAGAGCTCAAAAAAAACAAAATGACGTTGGAAGAGCAGCAAAACAAATTGACTTTTCAAAAAGCCAGTTTAGTTCATAACCAACTCCTTGAGTTTTGCAACAACTAAACCCTAATGATACTTACTAAGGTTAATGCATTCGTAGATTTCTTAAGTTCGATCCCATGGAGAATATCCAACAGGATTCACATATCCCTTCGAAATGTTGAATACTCCGAGTATCCTAATATCAAAGGGAAGTTGTATCTCGAAGGGTCAGGGAAATTTATTTTTGGGAAAAAAATGGTCATCAATTCTGCTTTTAAATATAACCCTGTCGGATTGGCTCCACATTGTTATTTGGTTAGTTGGGCTGGAGCAACATTGAAGTTTGGAGACAATGTAGGTATTTCTAATGTGACTATAAACGCAAGAAACAGCATCACGATTGAAGATGATGTAATGTTGGGAGGAGGGGTGCAAGTTTTTGATCATGACTTTCATCCCTTGGATTACCATAAGAGGATGCATGACACAAAAAATTTTTCTCATGCACCTGTGCTTATTGAAAAAGGAGCCTTTATTGGAACAAGGTCTATAATATTAAAAGGAACCAAAATTGGCGCCCGAGCAGTTATTGGCGCAGGCTCCGTGGTTATTGGCACTATTCCACCAGACGAAATTTGGGCAGGTAATCCCGCTAAGTTTATTAAGAAGATTACTTCCAACTCAAATAATTTTTTGAGAATTCTCGAGAATTCAGATGTCTAAAGTAGGGAAAAATTTAATTTCTAATTACGCATACAGTGTATGGTCTGCAGTTATAAGCGTTCTGTTTATTCCAATCTATATTAAGCTTTTAGGTGCTGAAGCTTACGGCCTAATAGGTTTTTATATAACACTGTCTGCCGTTTTTGCATTTCTTGATAGAAGTTTAAGTTTTACTCTAAACCGACAACTAGCATTATACTCTAGAGACTTAAAAAAGAATAAAGAAAACATTCAAAATATTGTTAAATCTTTTGAAGGCATTTATATCGGATTTTCTATTCTTTTAATGGTTGGAATTTATTTCCTTTCCAGTTTGATCTCAACATACTGGCTGAACGATACCTCTTTTGGTTCACAAAAAATTACCGATATTGTTCTTTTAATTGGTCTGTTATTGTCTTGTCGTTGGCCTATTTCCGTTTATACAAGTGCGCTAAATGGCTTACAAAAACAAGTAGCATATAATGTAATAAGTGCAATTTCCATTTTTCTCTCAGCAGGAGGTGTTGTATTTGTCCTTTATTTTATCAAAGCAGAAATAGAGTATTACTTCTATTGGCAAATAATTGTTCAAATTCTAACATTAGTTGTCATGCGTTCTTATTTGTGGAATCAAATCAGGGTTAAAGAGTTTGCATCTAAATTTAGTATGTCACTTTTAAAAGAGGTTTGGAAATTTACGGCAGGTATGAGTGTCATTGCCTTACTTGGAATGACTATAAATCAAATTGATAAAGTATTACTATCAAAATTTCTCAATCTTGAAAATTTTGGATACTACATGATAGCAGCCTCTGTTGCAGCCTCACTCTCCAGGTTAAGTGGACCGGTATTTAGGGCATTTTACCCAAGAATGACTCAACTTATTAAAGATGATTCTAATATTGAACTTACTCGTTTCTTCCATAAAGCCGCTCAATTTATGAGTTGCATTTTATTGCCAGCAACGGTTATTTTGGCAGTTTTTTCCCATGATATAATATTTATCTGGTCGAATAATATAGAACTTTCAAACAAAATATCACCAATAGTCAGTGTATTAGTTATTGGAAATTGCTTGCAAGCATTGCAAAGCATGCCCTTCGCAATTCAACTTGCTTTTGGTTGGACGAAACTCGCAATTATACAAAACTCTGTTTCTCTTTTATTTGTAATTCCTTGCATATTTCTAGCTGCCAATCTTTATGGTCCTATAGGGGCAGCATTTGTTTGGCTGGGTATAAACGTAACCAATTTATTGTTTACTCAACAGTTTATGTTTCGCTACTATCTAAGTGGAGAAAAATGGAATTGGTACAAAAACGATATACTAATACAACTTCTAAGTATAATAGTTTTTGTGTTTCTAATAAAACTTCTAACCTTTCATATAGAAAATTATTACCTCAAGTTTCTAATAATTGTATTTGCATTTGTTGCATCCTCAATTATTGGGATTTTTATATCCAAAGAAATAAAGCCTTTGTTCCAAAATAAAATAAAGCGCTTTTTCCAACTAATTCATTCTTGATGTTAAGACTAATTCTTGGCCTGCTTCAAATTCCAAATCGTATCTCTAATACCATTTCTCTTAAAAGAAAAAAGGTTCAATATTTTTCCTGTCTCAAGATTAACGGAAGGATTGTAATAAGGGGTAATGGCCAAATATCAATAAGTAAAAATGTAAAAATTAATTCCTCATTTCTATCAAACTCTGTGGGCCTTGCAACAGCAACATCTATTGAAACATTTAAGGGCGCAAGAATTTACATTGGCGAAAATGTTGGAATCTCAAATAGTGTGTTGTCTTGTAGAACAAAAATGCAAATAGAAGAAGATGTTTTGATTGGAGGGGGTTGTCATATCATTGATCATGATTTTCACTCAATAAAATTTTCACATCGTATGGAGTCTCCTGACATCAATGTTAAATCAAAACCAATAACAATTAAATGCGGAGCGTTTATTGGAGCTCGTTCCTTCATCATGAAGGGATCTGTTATTGGAAAAAGAGCAGTTATTGGTGCCAATTCTGTTGTAAGCGGTATAATCCCTGATGATGAAGTATGGGCAGGGAATCCCGCTAAATTTGTATACAAAATTGACAATTCCTAACTTATTATTTTCTATGCCAGATATATTTTTACATATTCATAAAACAGGAGGAATGGCATTAACCGTTGCCCTAGAACGGTTATATGAAAAAAGCAAAATTTATCACATTAATGGTGAACACCAGCAAGAAGATTCCATAAAATTCAAAAATTTGCCTCCGTTAGAACGCAATAGATACAATCTAATTAAAGGTCATATGTTTTATGGTTTTCATGAATTTTTGGAGGAGAATGTAAAATATTTCACAATTCTACGAGACCCAAAAAAACGAATTGTTTCCTTGTATAATTACCTATACAATCATAGGTTGTATCCTGAAATTCAAAATAAAAATATTTCTTTTAAATCCTTTCTTAAAGAAGAAATTTTTGCAACAGCCGACAATGGAATCGCACGGTTCATTTCTGGTATTGATTATAATGAACTCCCTTATGGCCAGAGCAATAAAGATCTCTATGAAAAGGCAATTGAAAATATTAAAAGAAACTTCCTTTTTATTGGTGATGTTGAAGAATATGACGCTTCACTTTTAATACTTGGTAGGTTACTCAATTGGCCAAAGCCCCCGTTTTATGATCGATTAAACCAATCACAAAAAAAGGTGCTCAACGTTAATAATATAAATTTTGAAGATCCAGAGATTGAGAAATATATCAAGTATGATAAAATGGTTTACACTTTTGCCAAAGAATATTTTTCAGATCAGATCATCGCATTTAAAAACAACCATAAAGACTTGATAGCAGAATTTAAAATGCAGAATCAAAAATTTCAAAACCAAAAGATGAGACTTATGGTGAGAAAATTAAAGTTGAAATTTTCAAAACTAATTCACAACTCATAAAGATTTTTTTGAAGAGCTTTTTTCAAATATTTACAACGCTTTCCATAATCTTTTTATTTAGTTGTAAAATTCTCAAAGAAAGAGAAAGTGTAATCATTAAAGACTTAGCAATTCTCATAGAAAAAGATTGTGATTCTCTTAAATTGTTAAAGGGTCACACATACGAGTTAGAGAAAACATTAGAAATAAAAAAACCAATTGTTATAATTGGTAACGGTGCTACAATACAACTCAACAATTTTGATCATAATATTTTTAGAATTAACTCCGATAATGTCAAAATTTCTGATGTTCATTTTGTTGGCCCCGCACAAAAACTAGTTAATCAAGAAGAAATCTATCTCAACTACAGAAATCCCTCCTATGATAAACCGATTAAAAAAGATTTGATCTCTAACTGCGGCATTCTTGTTAACGCCTTCTCAAATATTGAAATATCGAAATGCAGCATATCCAATTGTATCGGAAGCGGAATTTTCTTGCATGGTTCTAAAAATATAAAACTGTTAGAGAACAAGCTCTTTGACAACATCTTTGTTTTTATGTCATCAGATATAGGAGGGAGTAAAAAGGGAAAGGAGTATTTAGATAATATTCTTGTTGAAGGAAACAACTGTCAATCAAATAATCGTACTGGGATCAATTTAGGAACTTTTGGGGGCATTCGAAACATAACCATAAACTCAAATACAATTATAACAAAAACTTTTACTTCTAACCTGAAAAGAGCTCATGGCATACAAGTCCTTTATGGTAAAAAAAAGGAAAGAGATTTTAATAATTCTATTGTGATTACGAATAATAAAATCGAGATGACGACTAATACAGGAATTTATATAGGATCAAACGGTGATGTTGAAGTTTCAAATAATACATTATCCAATATTGCATTAAATGACAAAGTCAGCATAAGTGGAGGTATTTTGATTGTTAATGATTCCAATGCTGAAATTAGTAGCAATAAAATTTCAAATTTTCGTGGCAGTTTTGAAAATAGAGGGGCAATTGCAACATTTGGAGGAAATAAAGATATAAATACCGGAAAGATTGAAATAAAAAAGAATGTAATAGAGCATGCAACAAATGGTATTACCGTTGACCAACATTTGTCAAATGTGGAAATCAATGAAAATTCATTGTTCAATATAGAATCAAAAGAAATTTTAATTCAATATCCGTTTAATTCAAGACCTAAAAATCTACCGAGTATTATAGTACGAGATAATCTAATTATTTCCAACGAATTCAAAAATTTTGGAATTTACCTAAACTCAAAAGTGCCGTTACATTTAAATATCCATGCGAACTTAAAGAATGGTTTGAAAACTAGCTTTTTGGATATTAATAAATAAAGAAAAGATGCCATTGAACACAAATAGTTTGTATGCTATTTAATTCATTAGAATTTCCAATCTTTTTCGCTGTCGTATTCTTGTTGTATTGGTTTGTGTTTCAGCACAATCTCAAACTTCAAAATCTTTTGATAGTTGTTGCCAGTTACGTCTTTTACGGCTGGTGGGATTGGAGATTTCTAGGTTTAATAATTCTTAGCACAATATGTGATTATTCTCTCGGTTTGATGATTAGTCAAACCAATTATCTAAGACGTAAAAAGACTTTACTATACGTTAGCCTGTTTGTAAATCTGGGAATCCTCGGTTTTTTTAAATACTTTAATTTTTTTATTGACTCATTTGTTAACTTATTCTCATTTGGAGGCTATTCGATTGAAAGCTGGACAATTAATGTTATACTGCCAGTAGGTATTTCGTTTTACACTTTTCAGACACTAAGTTATACCATCGATATATATAGAGGAAAATTAAAACCAACAAAAGACATTATACAGTTTATGGCCTACGTGTGCTTTTTTCCTCAATTAGTAGCAGGACCTATAGAAAGAGCAACTAATTTATTACCTCAATTCAATCAAAAAAGAACCTTTGATTATCTGTTGGCTAAAGATGGCTTAAGGCAAATTATTTGGGGACTGTCTAAGAAACTTTTAATTGCAGATCTCTGTGCCCCAGTGGTTGATCTGATATTCAATAATTATGAAAATCTTCCTAGTTCTACTCTCTTTCTGGGAGCCGTTTTCTTTGCCTTTCAAATCTATGGGGATTTTAGTGGTTACTCAGATGTAGCCATTGGTTCTTCCAAATTACTTGGCATTCGTTTGATGAAAAATTTTGATTACCCATATTTCTCAAGAGATATAGGTGAGTTTTGGAGAAGATGGCACATCTCCTTATCCACATGGTTTAGGGATTATCTATACATTCCACTTGGAGGAAGTCGAGTACATTCAAATTATCTCAAATTCAGAAATGTGATGATTATTTTTATAGTGAGTGGATTTTGGCATGGAGCGAATTGGACATTTATAATTTGGGGGGTTCTAAATGCTCTATACTTCCTTCCTTCATTTGTCATGAAGAGAAATCGAAGGTATTTAAACACTGTTGCTGAAAACAATTGGCTTCCAAGTCTAAAGGAGTTTTTTCAAATAATTAAAACTTTTTGTCTAATCTGTATAACTTGGATATTTTTTAGGGCTGAAAGCGTTGGGCATGCGCTTGAATATTTAAAAGAAATGTTCTCGCCTCTTGCATTATTCGAATTCCCTAACTTACGTATACTAGAGTGCGGCTTTTATATTACAATACTACTCATAATCGAATGGATACAAAGAAATAAGGATCATGGACTGGTAATTGAAGCTATTCCATTATTAATAAGATGGTTAATTTATTTTTTACTCACATATCAAATAATAAATGCGGTTCTGGGTGGAAACCAAGAATTCATTTACTTCCAATTCTAACATGATGAAAGACTTGCTTCGCTTTATTTCTAGATTTAGCTTTTTCATTCTCACTCTGTGTTGTGTTGTAAGTTTTTACTTTTATTTCTTTGTTGGTAACCTATCTGAAGAGGAACTTATTGGAAGTGGAGTGTATCATACGATTAGAAAATCCAAAAAAATTGAACCCAAAGCAGAAGTCATTCTGATAGGCGACAGTATTGGTAATCAAATCTATAATAATAAAGATTACAACGACCGTATTTATTCATTATGTTCAAACCAGGCAATTTCGATGGTAGGCCAGTACAATCTTCTAAAGAACTTTTTAGAAACAAACAAACGCGATTCACTCGAAGTCGTATTGATTTATAGATTGTCCTCATTTAGAAATGACCTTAGACAAAACCTTACTTTTAATTACTTTATTAAGCCATTTTATAAGAGGGAATATTTAGAAAATTATTCCCAAAATGTGTTAAGACAAATAAAAAAGATTCCAGGGTATTGGCTAGTTCATTCAAATACTGTCAGGATGAGTCGGTGGTCCCCCTCAGTACAAAGCATTAATAATCCCAATAATTTCAGGCTTTCCGATATTTCAGTAGAATACCTAATAGCTTGTGATAAACTATGTGAAAAGTACAATGCGTCTTTTAAATTAGTAGCCCCATTTATGTCAAATGAATTCTCAATGAACGATTTTGGTTCCTTTCAAGAATCAATAGTAAAGCATAATCTGCAAACATATTTTTCAAAATATTTTCAAAATATTGTTTGGTTAGACAAAAAATATTTCTCAGACAAGTCCCACATAAAAAAAGATCTGATATCAGAATTATTGGGGAAGAATTTTTTAAATCTTTGACTAAAATGCTTTCGTTTTTTATGTCTAATATGAAAACAGATAACTTTGTCAAATAAACCTAAGGTAATTGCCATTTTACCTAATGCAGGAATGTGCAATCAATTCTTCTGTTGGTCGCGAGCTCTAGTATTTGCCAAAAAGTACAACTTAGACTTTTATGTCTTTGGATGGAATCGCATTCGAATTGGGCCATGGATAAGAGGTGAAAATAGAAAACGCTTTTATGGAACATTTTTTAAAAAGGATCGCCGTTTCTTAGAGCGATTGAAATTCCAATTTCTACAAAAAACAAAGCCAGAAAAAATTAAAGTTGAACCAGTATTCAATCTTATTCCATCGCAAATTGGAGAATTTAATTACGTTCATTTTTATGACATTCCTAGAGTTGAAGAACACAAAATAGAATATTTCGCAGATTTAAGGTCCGAAAGATCATTTATTAAAGATCAACTATTCAATCTAATACATAAACAACATTTAGATAAAGCATTGGCACTTCCTAAAGCACATATTGGAATGCACATTAGAAGAGGAGATTTTAAGGGAAGGAAAGAATACTTAGAGGACGAATATTACATTAATCTCATCTTAAAGATCAGAGAGAAAGAAGGAAAAGATATTGCTGTTACTTTGTTTTCAGATGGAACTTCAACTGATCTAAAAGAGATTTTAAAACTACCAAACGTATCCATGGCACAAAACAATTCTGACATCATAGATTTTCTTTCTCTAAGTCAATCAAAAATTATTGTTACTTCTTTGCGCAGTACATTTAGCTATTGGGCAGGATTTGTTTCCGAAGCTTCAATTATTTTACATCCAGAGCATGTAGGTGGTAGAATTCGTCAAACGAAAGAAGGATTGTTTGAAGGAACTTTTGAAGAATTTATCAACTCTTGATCATTGAAGAATCTAGGCTATAAAATATTTCGTCGTCTCTATAAAAGTTTGACTGCTAACAACATTATAGGCAAACCCATTTCTGCCACCTCCAAAATACTTTATTACGAACGTCACCAACATTTGACATTCGCTCGAAGCAAGGAGATTAAATACGAACCCAAAATAAGAGAAATCATCAAGCCTTACATTAAAAAAGGGTCAACGGTCTTTGATGTAGGTAGCAATATCGGGCAATACGCCATGATTTTTCATGATTGGATCGGCGAGGAGGGAAATCTTGTTTGTGTTGCGCCTGATCCTAAAAATTATGCTTTTCTACAATTCAATTTGAATTATAATATCATCCGAAACGTTCATGCATATAATCTTGGGCTTGGAGCAAAAGAGGGAAGCATGACCTTTTTCCGTGATTCCATTACTGGGGGAAGAAAAGGCTCTTTTATTAAATCCTATGTAGGAGATTCTTTTGAAGGCGACTCTATTAAAATGAAAGTGGGTACGCTACAAAAATTGGTTGATCAACATGGGGAACCCGACTTTATAAAAATTGATGTGGAAGGCCATGAAGCCAATGTTTTGAAGGGTTTAGATCATCCACTCAGAAATACTGTATTTATGATCGAGGCTAGAGAAGAAACCAAAAAGGAAGTATACAATTTCTTTAATTCAAATCTATTTACTTGTCTTGACTTAGATAAAAATGCAAAACCCATTCATAGTGCACATGAATTAAATAGGTTTACAGACCTCTTGTTCCTTCCAAAGAATGCCTAAGTCAATTAACATATTTGGCGTTGCCCGTTCAGGAACAAAAGTTCTTCAGCTCTTTATTACGGAACTGATGCTTCAGAAAGAAAACCGTGTTCGTCTAAATTATGAACCCTATTACTGGGTATCTCGAAAATTGGGTGTTCTGAATTTTACAGGAATGCGTCTGCATCTTCATGAACCTCATTTTGCAACCAGCAAAAACAACTTTCATTCAAGTCATTTGACCTTTCTAGAAAATCTCTATGCTGATACTGACATTTCAACAATTACGAAATTTATTAGGGCAAATGGTAGGGCTTATGCCATTAACGAATGGTCTCAAGTGGATCATAGTTTTCTTATTGTACGGTCACTAAAAGATCTTCTTCCCAGTTTAGAAAAACTAAAATTTAATTTATTCAGTGTTGGTCAAAAAATGGAAACATCTTTTTGGTCAAAATTTATTAGAGAGGCCAAAGAAAAAGGACTCACTCAAGGATTGCCATCCCCTCTTTTGGATTCTGCTAACAACCAAACTAAAAACGCCCTGTATTGGTACTGCACCAATCTAGATGCCCTAAATAATCTAAACGACACCATAGTCATACCATATGAAGAATTAGCCAACTATTCTAATGGGATTTCAAAATTGATCTTAGGAACATCGATAGATTATAATACTAGACAATTTAACGGCAATGACATCCACAATGATCGTGTGATTAAAAATTTGCAACCACTGCAAGGTGCAAAATCGAGTCTCCAAAAAGCAAAATTTTATGCTTGGCAAAGATTCACCGTTCCACAAAATATAGATTCATTTTATACCCAAGGTGATTTAGTGGAGAAAGTAGGGCAAAACTCCTTTGTAGAATTTAAAGGAAAAAAGTCGACCACACCCGACTTAGATCCCATGCTTGAAGAATTGAACATTCGAATCATGAGGCTTGCACAGGAGAAACATAAAAAACAATCCTCCGCCAATTATGCCTAAACTCAATGCCAAAATATCCATCATTACCGTGTGTTATAATGCCTATGATGATTTGAAGTTCACCATAGATAACATTCGTACACTAAAAACAGCAGATGTTGAGTACATCATCGTGGATGGAAATAGTTCT
Source organism: Saprospiraceae bacterium (assembly GCA_020629935.1). GTDB lineage: Bacteria > Bacteroidota > Bacteroidia > Chitinophagales > Saprospiraceae > JAHDCJ01. The sequence goes on from JAHDCJ010000018.1 coordinate 24,676, forward strand.
GACCAAAGTGTGGAACTTATAAAAGAGAATGAAGATATCATTGATCATTGGATCAGTGAACCCGATACTGGAATATACAATGCAATGAACAAGGGCATCGCATTGGCAACTGGGAAGTGGTTGAACTTTATGAATGCAGGAGATGGTTTTTACAGAGATGATGTGTTAAATAAAATTCCTTTCAATCAATTTGCAGATCAAGCCATAATATACGGCTCGACATATCGCAGAGAGCATGATCGAATCACCAAAGCATTGCCCATCGAAAATATAAAACTCGGTTCAGTGATTGCTTGTCACCAATCTATGTTTTTTAATAAAGACATTCTTGGAAATGACCTAATTTATTCAGAACACCTTGAACTTGCCGGAGACAGTGAATTGCTGATCAAACTTTACGCTAAAAGATATTCATTCAAATCTTTGGATCTATGTATGGCGGATTACAAAGGAGATGGTTTATCCGCACGAAAAATCCCTTTCAAGATTTTGATGAAAAACCGATGGTATAAGTACAAAAGAATTGTACAGCATTTTGGTATTTGGACAGCCATAAATTCTTTACTCGGACTAAAGCCCAAGCATTGATTCTCTTTCCAGAACATATCGTTGAAAGAACACCACTTGTACATAGTAATGAAATCTTGGATTCATTGGTCCAGCGTGAATTGAAGAAGACAATTCCTGCATGCGAATTAATTAAAGAAGAAGGTTTGATGATTTCTTCTTCTGGTAAAGTATTCCAGAAAGATGGGTCATTACATCGACTTAGCTTTTCAAGTGATAGAACAATAGATAATAAAAATATTCTATTCAGAAATCAGTTCAAGTGGGCAGCAAGAAAGGAAAAAGCAAAGTTTGAAAAAAGGAAATTAGCTGGATCATATCTGTGGGCAACGGACTATTTCAGTGCCAATTACTTTCATTGGTTTTGCGATGTGCTTCCCCGAATTCTTGTACTTCCAGAAAAATATAAAAAACACCCTCTTCTTTTGCCATCTAAACTCAGGTCGAATTTCATTCTGAAAAGTCTTGAGTCCTTAGGAGTTGAATACGTCCATTTGGAGGAGGGCCGACTTTATGAAGTGGAAGATATTGTTGCAGCCAGTCATACTGCGAACACTGGCAATTATAATGAAGAGATTATCAATCGGTTGAGAAAGGAAATCAAAACCAAAATTTCCCGCAATATCTCTAGAGGCAACAAGATTTACATATCAAGATCTAAAGCAAGAAAACGCAAGGTATCAAATGAAGCAGAAGTTGAAAGAACCTTAATTGACCATAATTATTCTATTATTAATTTTGAAGATTATACATGGTTGGATCAATTAAGTATTATTTCCCATGCTGATCGTATTGTGGGTATACATGGTGCTGGTCTGACTAACATGCTCTTTGCAAAAGAGTTTAGTAAGATTCTGGAATTTAGAAAAAGAGGTGATAATATCAACAACTGTTTTTATTCAATGGCAAGTGCTTTGAATTTTCCCTTTTCAATAGTTCAAGGGAATTTTAATCCCTTAACGTTTGACAGACGGTCTCCCAATATAACAATAAACGTTCAAAAACTACATCAAATTTTGGATGCGTTTGCTTAAAAAAAGATCGCTAACAAATCATTTAATTAATCATACTGGATTAAAAGTATTTCTTTTAAACAGTTTGGTTTTACTTGTTGCTTTTGGTCCCAATTTGTCTTTGCCAATTTGTAGCTTGCTAAAAATACCATCTCAAGCAGTTAGTGTTGGAGTAAGAGTTTTGATATTTACAATTTCAATTTTATTGTTTTTTTCGACTAGAATAAATTTGAATAAAATAAAAATCTCAATTTTTTTATTGATTGTTTTCTGGCTTATTTACTCATCAAAATTGATTTATGATGTTTCGTTTTTACAAATACCCTTTGGAAATGGAAACAGAACTGCTATTGATATTTATAGTTTTTTCTTTGGAAACGCTTTACTACCCTGTTTTGCATTAATAATAAATCGAAAGTATCTCAATATATCGAGCTTGGTAAAATGGCAATTTGTTTTCCTCTTGATTGTAAATATTATTACGGTGAGCCAAGTTTACCTGAGGTATGGTTTTAGTGTTGAAATATTTGCAGAAAGAAATGCCATAGGTTTTGATGACAAAGGCGGAAAAGTCGTAAACCTTATGAATCCAATTTTATTGTCAATTACAGGTGCGTCCTTGGGTATTCTGTCTCTGTTTATGTTGTTCTTTTCGAAAGAATTTAGAGCTTCTAAATTAATATCCTCTTTTGGACTTATAATTGGCATTGTAACTCTATTGTTAGGTGCCTCAAGAGGTCCAACATTGGTTTTTACAATCTGCCTACTTTTGGTTAGCTCTATTTATTTCTATGATGGTTTTATTAGTAAGACCAAAGTCTTGAGGAAAATTAGCTCTTTCATTTTTGTAATTCTTATCACTGTGGGACTCATTCCATCTATAATACGTAATATAGATACTTTAAAAAAAAATGTTGAAATTTTACGAAGACTAGATCGTTTTTTCAATAAAACAATCTCTGACGATGGCGATATTCGGGTCAAACTTGTGGATGGCGCGATGCAACAATTTATGGATCACCCTATTTTAGGTTACAGGTATTTAGAAATGACCTATAATTTTTATCCACATAATATATTTGTTGAAGTACTCATGGCAACAGGCGTCGTAGGCGGGTTTTTCTTTTACTCTGTCATGCTAATTATACTATTCAAATCTGGCAAATATATTGTCTCCAGAAATTTTTCTTCAATTGGAATATGCCTAATTGGATTTATTTTTCTACTTGCTGGACTAACTTCTGGTTGTCTGTTTTTTAGCGTCAACTTTTGGATTTATGTTGTACTAATTCTGTGCCTTCCGTCTTATCGATCAAATTCACTAAAGTTTTACTAGTACCAATATATGCTTGCACCCATTGCTCTTTTCGTTTATAATCGACCAGATCATACCCAAAAAACACTCTGGGCACTAAGCAAAAATCATTTAGCCAATCAATCTAGCCTGTACATATTCTCTGATGGCCCTAAAGCAAATGAACAGGATTCGAATTTGGAAAAAATCAAAAAGGTTAGAGAAGTCATTAAATCGCAAAAGTGGTGTGGAAAGGTTCAAATTATAGAATCCAAAAAGAACAAAGGTTTGGCAAACTCTATTATCTCTGGAATCAATCAGGTTTTCCAAGAGCATAAATCGATTATAGTTCTTGAAGATGATTTAGAAACAAGCAGCTCATTTTTGACTTATATGAACAAAGCCTTGAATAAGTATGTAAACGAAAATAAAGTCTTTCAAATTTCTGGGTTCAATTTCTTTTCAAACAAAGAAGATCAAAATAAAGAGGCATATTTCCTACCCTTAACAACAACTTGGGGTTGGGCAACTTGGAAAAGCAAATGGGAAAAAATTGACTTTGAATGCGCAGATTACGTTGACCTTGTTGAAAACAAAAATTTGGCCTTTCGATTTAATATGAACGGAAGCTATGGGTACTCTAACATGCTTATTCGTCAAATGAAAACAAATGGTCGCTTTGACTCTTGGGGAATCAGATATTATTGGTCAGTTTTTAAATTTAATGGCCTTATTCTTTATCCTGACTATAGCCTAGTGACAAATTTCGGATGGGACGGTACTGGCAAGCATAATGACAGTTATTCTCTATTTCCTGTGCAAGATTGGGACAAAAATTACCATGTAGAACGCTATCCTGACGTCATAGAAATGGATTCAATTCGATACAATAGAATCCAAAAAGAAACTAAAAAGCAATTATCCCTGAAAAACAGAATTATTTCCAAGATTAAAAGGACTTTAAAGATAAATTAGACCCATGGAATTTATTCTATATATATGGTATCGCTTTTATCTCTTGCTTAATACATGGGTACAAAAAACCAGGATTACTGGAAAGAAAGTTCGTTTTTATCCTACCGGACAGGTAATAAATCTAGCCAAGAAAAAATCGAAAATCATCATTGGAGATAACACCCACATTAAGGGAGAACTTCTTGTATATGCTCACGGAGGATCCATTAAAATAGGTGAAGATTGCTTTGTTGGAAACAATTCTAAAATTTGGGCTGCCAAGTCAATTGAAATAGGCAATAGAGTTCTGATATCACACGACATCAATATTCATGACAACAATTCACATCCTTTGGATTCAGTTCAGCGGCATGAGGCCTTTGTATCAATGATTTCAAACGGGCACTCCAAAAATGAACTAGACTTAAATGAAAAACCAATATTTATAGGTGACGATGTTTGGATTGGATTTAACAGTACGATTACAAAAGGAGTTTCCATTGGCAATGGTGCTATTATTGCATCTAATTCTAATGTTCTAAACGATGTAGAACCCTTTACAGTTGTCGGAGGCAATCCAGCGAAAATGATAAGAAAGTTAAATGAAAAATAGTACTAAGAAAATTATTTATCCAGTTTATAATTTTGTGAATAGGCTTGGATTTATTAAAAATTGGAAGATATCTAAATATTTAAAATCTCGTCGACCTTGGTCAATTGGATACATAGATTATAAGCATGATTATATAAACAAGACTATCTCTGAACTTGATATATTAGACAGAATAAGAAATAATTCTACGCCAAAAAATTTTGGCATGGGTTTGGATGAAAGAGTACTCGAATATGCTTGGATTTTTTCTCATTTAAAGGATGAAAAGATCAAACTACTTGATGCAGGATCAACTTTGAATTTCAAATATCTCCTGGATCACAAAAAAATTAGAAACAAAAAACTCTGCATTTTTACCTTTTATCCAGAAGTTCCAAGTTTTCCAAATTTAAATTTTGTTGATTATAAGTACGGTGACTTAAGAGAAATGAAACTCGAAAGCGAAAGCTTTGATCAGATTATAAGTCAGTCTACCATTGAGCATATCGGCATGGACAATAGAATTTATGGTTACTCTGAAGACGGCACTGCCTCAAATGTGCAGAAGAACTATGATTATATGAAAGCTGTGAAAGAAATGGTAAGGGTATTAAAAAAAGACGGAAATTTATTACTGACTTTTCCTTTCGGAGTTTTCAAAAACTACGGGTTTTTTCAGCAATTCGATCAGGAAATGGTCAATAGAATTACAACTTTTCTACAACTTGAGGGAAAATTTGAATTGAGTTACGGTCTTTATGAAAATCAACAATGGATTTTTGCCCCTGTTGGAAAATGTAAAGTACAACTTTCTCATAATCCTAAAACTGGAGAAGACAAAGGTACTGATGGGGCTGCACATTGTAGAAGCGTGTGTCTTATTAATTTCCAAAAGCACTAATGGTTATGAATAAACTTATTTTTTTCGAACTCAATGAAGTGCCTACGGCCATCGTGGACTATTATATTAAAATCCGCCCAAAATCTTGGTTGGCTAGGAACTTCAATGCACTTAATAAGTACGAAACTTATTCAGAAAACAAAGGACATTTATCCCCTTGGAACACATGGCCGACAGTCCACAGAGGTGTGCCAAGTGATAAGCACTTCATAGCAGATTTTAATCAAGATCTCTCTGAAGTGGATGATGAGTTTCCACCAGTTTGGAAAATACTAAGTGAAAAAGGGATCAAGGTGGGATTGTTCGGATCTCTCCATAGTTATCCTCTTCCGGAAAATGTAGAAGATTATGCTTTTTATGTACCCGATGTGTTCTCTCCTCACTATGATACTTTTCCAAAAAATATAGAGGCGTTTCAGAAGTTCAATCTGACGCTATCCAGAATGTCACCTAGAAATGTAGATACTTCCCTCCCGATAAAAGACACTCTCCGATTTGTTAGCAATTCTGGCAAATTGGGGGTTAAGCTAAAAACCTTCAAAAACCTCGGGCAGCAATTGATAGAAGAAAAAATCAATAGTTGGAAAACAGTTAGAAGGCGAACCTATCAATCGGTAATCGCGTTTGACATATTCTTAAAACAGCTCAAAGTAAAAAAACCCGATTTCGTTACTTTCTTTACTAATCACGTTGCATCTTCTATGCATAGATATTGGGCAGCAAGTTTCCCCGAAGAATACGAAAACAATAAATATGATACGGAGTGGATTGAGACATATAGCAATGAAATTTGCTTTGCAATGGATCAAACGGATCAAATGCTCAATCGTCTAGGGAAATTTGTAGACGCCAATCCTGAGTACAAATTAATGATCACTTCCAGTATGGGACAAGAAGCCGTAGAATGTGAGCCTTGGGAAACTCAACTGTATGTAAAAGATCTGGATAAGTTTTTTAAATATCTCGGTGTGACAAACTCTGACGATTACGAAATACTTCCCGCTATGATCCCGCAATTGAATTTTAAAGTTGCCGGTCATTTAGCAAATGATGTTAAGAAAAAACTCGATTCTTTCAAGGTCAATGGAGAGACCGTCAAATACCGAGAACAAGGTAAAGCTTTTTATTCGGTAGACTTAGGCCATCACAACCTAAAAGAAAGCCAAATCGAAATTGACAAGATTTTACATAATATTGATGAGGTAGGATTGACCAACATGGTAATCGAAGACAAATCCTCATCTACTGCATATCACATTCCGGAGGGACATATGTATATATATCATCCTTCAAACCAAGCCAATCCTGAATATGACAGTCAAATCTATAGTTGTGACATTGCTTCTATTATTCTCAACAACTTTGGTATTCAAAGAAAAGAATACATGAATAAAACAGAGTTGATCAGCTTATAAGCATGAACTGGGAACAAACAATTGAAGAAATAAGAACCAAACCGGAATTTGCTGACTTGGTTACTGAAGCCTATTTAGAAGAAAACCTTACATCAAATGTTAAACGTTTTCGTCAAAGCAATGAATTTAAATCCACATTGCAAGAAATAGAGAAACACTTTTCTGATAAAAGAGTTATTAAAGTTTTAGATTTAGGAGCTGGTAACGGGATTTCCAGTGTTTCATTTGCTCTGCAGGGATATCAAGTAGTTGCATTGGAACCTGATCCTAGTGCCACTGTGGGTGCAGAGGCCATTCGGATTTCTGCAATGAATTTTAAAACGGAGAAGAATTTGGAAGTAGTTGAAGCTTGGGGAGAGTCACTACCTTTTGAAAACTCATCTTTTGATCTGGTCTATGGCAGACAAGTAATGCACCATGCTCACGAATTAGATCAGTTCGTACTAGAAGCATCTCGTGTTTTAAAAACAGGCGGGATGTTTATGACGACTAGAGATCATGTCATTAAAAACGAGGCTGATAAGGAAGCATTTCTAGAACGACATCCGCTGCACAAATTCTATGGCGGTGAAAACGCATTCACTTATAAAGAATATACCGACGCTATAAAAAATGCAGGATTACATATCACTGCTTCCTTTGGACCTTCAGAATCTCCCATAAATTATGATCCTTGGGATAAGGATAAAATAAAAGCCGTTATCACGCAAAAGTTAGGTAAAATATTCGCCCTAACTCCAGTTGTGAACATGGCATGGAAATATCAAATGAGAAGATTGACCAACCTTCCTGGTAGACTCTATTCCTTCGTAGCTATAAAAGAGTAAACCTTGTTATTTAACAGTTTCACTTTTGTTCTCTTAGTGCTAGTAAGTTTCTTACTATACTATTTGCCGTTGATGAAGAAACTTCAAGTAGGGATACTTATCCTTGCTAGTTTCATATTTTACGCTGCAAACAATCCTGTTCTTCTCATTCTATTGATTTGCTCCATTCTTATAAACATCGTGGTTAGTTATCTAGTCGTTTATGGAAAAGGCAATAAAAAAGCTATCGCAACTTTAGGAGTGGTACTTAATTTGGGCATCCTTGCCTTTTTTAAATACAGTCCATTGATTGGGCGCAGCTTTTTTCCGGAAAATAGTTCAGTTGGAGAATTATTGGTACAAATTCCTCTTCCTATCGGAATATCCTTCTTTACTTTCCAAGGGATTAGCCTAGTAGTAGATACATTTAAGCAAGGTCAAACGGACCAATACAAATCTCTCGTGCCCAAACATTTATTTAAACACAGCGTTCAAACCTCTTTATTTATCTCGTTTTTCCCACAACTTGTAGCCGGGCCTATTGTAAAGTCAAAAGACTTTATTCCCCAGATCACAGCTAAGTTTTTATATCAGATACGATGGGAACAATGCTTTAAAAATCTAACTACAGGCTATTTTCTCAAAATGGTTGTGGCTGATAATCTCAAAGATTTTACCAGTGGAATGGCTCTGCCCTATTTCGAACTAAAGTCTTCGCTAAACTTGTTCGCGATGCTCTTTGGTTACTCCATGCAGATCTTTGCAGATTTTGCAGGATATTCTCTTATCGCCATTGGTATAGCCGGATTGTTTGGGTATTACTTGAGGGACAATTTTATGTTTCCATACATCTCTCAGAGTTTCTCGGAATTTTGGAGAAGATGGCATATTTCGCTTTCCTCCTTTTTAAAGGAGTACCTATACATCCCTCTAGGAGGAAATAGAAAAGGCAATTTCAGAACCTATTTCAATTTGTTCATCACAATGGTCTTGGGTGGTTTGTGGCATGGTGCTGCATGGAGTTATGCGGTATGGGGAATTTATCATGGACTTGCATTGGCTATAGAACGCTTATTAAAACCAATAAATACCTTTAAGCAAGACACGCCCATACGTAAAGTTCTAAATGCAATTTTTGTTTTTTCTTTAGTTTCCTTAGGTTGGTTGTTATTCAAACTACCCAATTTTAATGAAGTAATTCTTTACATAAAAGCATTTTTTAACAACTTTGCAGTTCCCTTATCAATTCGAGATTACAGGGATATTTTGCTTGTTATCATATATTCTTCTCCAATAATTTTCTACCACTTTTATTATTTGTTAAAACGCCATTCAATTAAAAAAGAACATTTGCAAAAGTTAGAGCCAATTATTTATGGTGTTATGCTATTTTGTATTCTGACATCAAGCGGTAGCTCTCAGGATTTTATATATTTTCAATTCTAATGGTAGGCAAATCAATATTAACTTTTTTCATTCTTGTTGGATTATATTCTATTATTGCTAATCTTGATAGAAATAACAAATTCGTAGCATTAAACCAAAATCAAGGAAATAAAGTTAGTCTACAAGAATTCGTTTATGCTTCTGAAGATGAATATGAAACAATAATTCTAGGCTCCTCAATGGCTTATAGAATGAAGTCATTTATGCTTCCAAAATCATATTATAATCTTGCCTTGGGAGGTTCGAGCTCAATTCTTGGTTCTGAAATACTCGTAAGAAAGAAAACCAAAAAGAAAAAAATTCTGATTGAAACGAATATGATTTTTAGAGAGGTAAGCGGTGCTATGATTAAAGATCTTTTTTCAGAACCTAGTTATAGCATTAAAAAAAATGTTTTGATTTCTAGGGATAGGTTTAAAATAGTGCCTTTTTTAGTTTCTAAAGGGTCCAGTTTAATGGAATTGAATAAAAAAGTTAATAGGAACTATACATTAGATAGTAGTAGGTTTCAAAAAATTTTGGAATCGCAAAAAAGTACATTCAATACTTTACCTAATCATTCAAAAATTGAGAAGTGTATAAAAAACCTTAAAGAAAACATTGACATCTTAATAGAATCAAACAATTGCATTGCCTTTTTCGAAATGCCCATGCACGATGCACTTTGTAATACTACTCTTATGAATGAAATTAGGCAGCAAATTTCATCGACTTTTCCGCAAAGTGAATATCCTTATTTCTTCATAGATGATTGTTTTAATTATACAACAACCGATGGTGTTCATCTCATTCCCAATGATGCCGAAAAAATGAGTACGCTTATTGCAGAATTTGGTGATTCAATTCTTTGCTCTAAAAACTGATATGCCAAATATATTAATAATAGGATCCAAAGGTTTCATAGGTAAAAACACTCTTAATTATTTTTCTGAAAAATTTGGAGAGTCGGTTTTTGGTGCCGATGTTACAGTAGATTATACTTCATCAAATTACATCCTTATTGATGCCAGTAATTCGGATTTTAAAACAGTTTTTAAAGAACATAACTTTGACTTTTGTATCAATTGTTCTGGTGCAGCTAATGTCTCGCAATCCATGTCCAATCCTTCAAGAGATTATTATCTGAATACTCATAATGTTTTCAAAATTCTAGAAGCTTTACGAGTTCATAATCCAACTTGTAAGTTTATAACTTTATCAAGTGCTGCTGTATACGGCAACCCAAATACCTTACCAATAACAGAAGGTGATGAGGTCCATCCAATATCTCCTTACGGATGGCACAAACTTCAAAGCGAACTATTGTGCAAAGAGTATTATCAACAATTTAAAATTCCTACTGTAAGTCTTAGAATTTTCTCAGTATATGGACCAGGTTTAAAAAAACAATTGTTTTGGGACTTGTTTCAAAAGCATCTCAAAATGGATCAAATAGAATTATGGGGTACCGGGAATGAATCTCGAGATTTTATCTACATTGATGACCTGATTCAAGTGTTCGAACTCATTATGGAAGGAGGTGTTTTTTCTGGAGAGTCAATTAATGTTGCCAATGGCGAAGAGGTATTTATCAAAGATGCCGTTTCTTACTACTACAACACATTGTCCCCGACAATAAATTACACCTTTAAAGGAAATCATCGTCCTGGTGATCCAAATAATTGGAAGGCTAATATTTCTAAATTAAAAGCCCTCGGATATCAGCGAAAAATTGGTTTCGAAGAAGGCCTTTCTCATTATCTTAATTGGATTCAAAAAGTACACCATAGCTAATGCGCAAAAAAGTTAACAATCAATCGTTTAACAATGCGTGGTTTAACAAAGGTGGTTCTGTAGTTAAAGTTGCACTTTGGTACCTAACCAATACTCTCTTTTTTAAAAATCCCCTAAATCCTTTTTCTAAGATTAAGGTTTTACTTTTACGGCTTTTTGGAGCCAAAGTGGGTGAAAACGTATTCATTAAACCATCTGTGAATATTAAGTATCCTTGGCGACTAGTTGTAGGAAGCCATACATGGATCGGTGAAAACGTTTGGATCGATAATTTATCTGAAGTTAAAATTGGAGCACATTGCTGTTTATCTCAAGGTGCGATGCTGTTAACGGGAAATCACAATTATAAAAAAACAAGTTTCGATCTGATTGTTGGAGAGATTACGCTTGAAGATGGTGTTTGGATCGGTGCTCAGGCGATTGTGACTGCTGGAGTGACCTGCAGATCGCATTCTATATTAACTGTAAAGTCTGTCGCTACGAAAGACTTAGGTGAATACACTATCAATCAAGGAAATCCAGCAATAAACGTCAAAGAAAGAATTATAGAATGAGTTTCTATACACAAAAACGAATTGGAATTCTTTTTAATTCAAGTGCCAACTGGCTAGGTGGAGTTTACTATCTAGTAAATTTGGTAAATACCTTTCATAAGGTAGAACTCGAGAAAGAAAAAAAGCCAACGTTCATAATTTTCTATACAGATCTATCTGAACCTTTCATCAAGCTGTTCGAATATGATCAAATTGAATTTGTGAAAATCATCTGGAAAAGTGAGAAAAGAATGTTCCTGCACTCCTTGTTATCTAGGAGGAATGCATTTATGCTAAAAGAATTCGATCGTCACAAATTGGATGGACTTTATCCATTCAATAATTTTCCCGTAAAAACTACATCTTCTACCAAACTAATATCTTGGTACCCAGATTTACAACATAAAGTTTATCCTCAACATTTCTCTAAATTTCGTTTATGGCAAAGAGAATTTAGAGCAAAGAAATTACTCGAACATTCTCCACATTTAGTCGTATCCAGTCAAGCCGTCTTAGCAGACTTTAAGAGATTTTACGATTTTGAAAAAGTAAAGTATTCCGTGCTTCCTTTTGTCTCACTTACAGCTAAAACGAATTTTGTAGAACTACATACCTTAACCGAAAAATATAAAATTCAATCACCCTTTTTCTTGGTTTCAAATCAATTTTATAAGCACAAAGATCACATATGCGTGCTTCGTGCTATTCAAAAGTTAAAAGAAAAAGGCGTCAAAGTAAATGTAGTCATGACAGGCAAAATGGAAGACTATAGGGATCCAAATCACGTAGGCAAGCTATTCCAATACATAAAAGATAATTCCTTAGACAACCATCTCAAGTTATTAGGAGTCATACCAAGAAATGAACAATTAAGCTTAATGAAATTTGCTTTAGCTATAATTCAATCTAGCCTGTTCGAAGGATGGAGCACGGTGATTGAAGATGCCAAGTCATTAAAAGCATCAATCATTGCTTCTGGTATTGATATTCATAAAGAACAGTTGAGTGATCAGGGTTTAATTTACAAACCCAGCGATGCAGATGCCTTGGCAAATTGTATGTTGCAATGTTTGAAAAACCCCGATTTGGCTAAAACGAATTTTAATTACGACAACCATATTCGGACCTTTACACAACAATTTATTCAATTATTTGAATGAAAGTATCCATCATTACTACGAGTTATAATTCTGAATTAACAATTAGAGATACTTTACAATCTGTTGCTTCTCAATCAATGATAAGTCAGATCGAACATATTGTGGTCGATGGCCATTCTAACGATAGTTCAGTGGCAATTATAAAGTCTTTTGAACATATTTCTCGATTTATATCAGAACCCGATAATGGTATTTACGATGCTATGAATAAAGGCGTGAATTTGGCTACTGGTGATGTTATCGGTTTTTTAAATTCCGATGATTTTTTCACGGATTCTTTAGTAATAGAAAAGATTATTAAAACATTTGAAAAAAACAAAGTAGATGCTGTTTACGGAGACCTATTTTATGTACATAAAAAGGATAAAAAGAAAGTGACTAGAAAATGGTTTGCCGGCGGTTATACAAAAGAAAGGTTTTTAAAGGGATGGATGCCCCCTCACCCAACTTTTTACGTCAAAAAAGAGGTGTTTATTCGATATGGAAATTTTAATTTAGAGTTAAAGTCCGCTGCAGACTATGAATTGATGCTCAGGTTCTTGTACAAATACAATATACTAGCGTCATATATTCCATACACCTTAGTAATGATGAGAGAAGGGGGAATTAGTAATAGCTCTATCTTAAATCGATTGAAAGCCAATCAAGAAGATTCCAAAGCATGGAAAATCAATGGGTTAAAACCTAAGTTTTATACAAAATTTTTAAAACCAATTACAAAAATTAAACAATTCATAGGCAATTAAGCCAAATTACTGTGTTATGAAGAAAGCATTAATTACCGGAGTTACTGGACAGGATGGAGCATATCTTTCCGATTTCTTATTGAAGAAAGGTTATGAAGTACATGGGATCAAAAGAAGATCTTCATTATTTAATACTGCACGAATTGACCATTTATATGAAGACCCTCATGTAGACAATAGAAAGTTCATTTTGCATTATGGAGACCTTTCGGATTCTACGAATATCATAAGAATCATTAAAGAGGTCCAGCCTGACGAAATTTACAACTTAGGGGCAATGTCGCATGTCAAAGTTAGTTTTGATGCACCAGAATACGCGGCAGATGTAGACGGTATCGGAACATTGAGAATACTAGAAGCTGTTCGTTTATTAGGCTTAACGCAAAAAACGAAGATATACCAAGCATCAACTTCGGAGTTATATGGTTTAGTTCAAGAAGTTCCTCAGAAAGAGACAACTCCTTTTTATCCCAGATCTCCTTATGCCGTAGCTAAAATGTACGCCTATTGGATCACAGTAAATTACAGAGAAGCTTATGACATATTTGCATGTAATGGGATTTTATTCAATCATGAAAGTCCTTTGAGAGGAGAAACTTTTGTAACCAGAAAGATCACCAGAGCAACAGCAAAAATTGGATTAGGACTACAAGATAAAATGTACTTAGGAAATATGGATGCCAAGAGAGATTGGGGACATGCTAAGGACTATGTTGAATTGATGTGGAAAATTTTACAACATGACAATGCCGAGGATTGGGTAATCGCTACTGGTGTAACGACCAGTGTTAGAGATTTTGTAAGATTATCTTTTAAAGAAATCGGTGTTGAGTTGGACTTTAGAGGCGAAGGTGAAGCAGAAGTAGCCGTTGTTGTTGGATCTACAAATCCTGAATATCAAGTAAATATTGGTCAAGAAGTGGTTGCGGTTGATCCACAATATTATCGTCCTACAGAAGTAGAATTGCTTATTGGTGATCCTACAAAAGCTAAGACACTTTTGGATTGGGAACCTTCCTATAACCTAGAAGCACTTTGCGCTGAAATGGTAAAGGCTGATATTGAATTATTTAAAAGAGATCAAGTATTGAAGAATGCTGGTTTTTCGATAAAAAATGAGTTTGAATAAATGAAAAAAGAAAGTAAAATTTATGTAGCTGGACATCGTGGAATGGTAGGTTCTGCTATTTGTCGATTACTTGGCAAAGAAGGATATAATAATTTATTGCACTATTCGAGTAGTGAATTAGATCTTAGAAATCAATCAGATGTTAACGATATGATGTTGCAAGAAAAACCTGAATATATTTTTCTTGCTGCTGCAAAAGTTGGAGGTATTTATGCAAATAATACTTATCGTGGTGAATTTTTGTATGATAACTTAATGATTCAAAACAATCTTATTCATTCAGCACATGTACATAAGGTGAAAAAATTGCTTTTTCTCGGATCATCTTGTATATATCCGAAAATGGCTCCACAACCCATAAAAGAAGATTATCTACTAACTGGAACATTAGAGCCTACAAACGAACCATATGCAATAGCGAAAATCGCTGGAATTAAAATGTGTGACGCTTATAGAATTCAATATGGGTGTAATTTTATTTCAGCAATGCCCACGAACCTATACGGTCCAAATGACAGTTATGATCTTAATAATTCTCATGTTCTTCCAGCCCTAATTAGAAAATTCCATGAGGCGAAAAAAAATAATTCTTCGGAAGTTGTAATGTGGGGTACAGGATCTCCAACACGAGAGTTTTTACATGTTGATGACTTAGCGCGAGCATGTTACTTTATGATGCACAATTACAATGAAGCTGGACCATTAAATGTAGGAACGGGAATTGAAACTTCAATTTTAAGTTTAGCACAAATTATCCAAAAAGTAGTTGGCTTTGAAGGGAAAATTATAAATGATTTAAGTAAACCAGATGGAACCCCGAGGAAACTCATGGATGTTGGTAAAATTCAAAACCTAGGCTGGAAACATACAATCGAGCTAAATGAAGGCGTAACTGATGTATACAAAAATATTCAAAGTCAGGACTGGTACTAATACAACAATTTAAACTGGCGTAAACAAGTGGAAAATAAAAATAGATACATTGCCATTATGGCTGGAGGGATTGGGTCTAGGTTTTGGCCAGCCAGTACCTCAAGAAAGCCAAAACAGTTTCTAGATATCCTAGGAGTCGGCAAATCCTTGATTAGAATGACCTTCGAACGTTGTCTGAATTTGGTGCCTGTAGAGAATGTTTTGATTGTAACCAATGAAAACTATCGAGCTCTAGTTAAAGAACATCTACCGGAACTGCCAGATGCTAATATTTTAGGCGAGCCCTCAATGAACAATACAGCGCCATGTATTGCTTGGACGGCATTACATCTTAATGCAAAGAGCTCGAAGGCCACTTTTGCTGTTTTGCCTTCGGATCACGTCATTTTGAAAGAAGAAGCGTACATTAAAAAATTAGCGCAAGCTTTCGGCTTCGCAGAGCAGAACAAAGCCTTGGTTACATTGGGAATCTCCCCAACCCGACCTGATACGGGCTATGGATATATAGAATCCTCCAACGCTAATGATTCAGAGGAGATATTGAAGGTTTCTTCATTTAAAGAAAAACCAGATTTAAAAACAGCACAACATTATGTTGACTCGGGTAACTACTATTGGAATGCTGGTATGTTTATTTGGAGCGTAGAAAGTATTCTAGATTCATTCCAAACCAATGCCCCAGATATCTTAAAAGTTCTCAATGCAAAACCTGAGCAATATGGTACTGTGAACGAAAAATTTTACATCAACGAGGTATATCCAAACACAGAAAACATCTCTGTAGATTACGCCATTTTAGAAAGGGCGTCTAATGTATTTACAATTCCTTCGGACATTGGGTGGTCAGACTTAGGGACATGGAACAGTTTACATGCCTTTGTGGATAAAGATCAAAATCTCTGTGCCGTAATCGGTGAACAAACATTTCTACAAGAAACTCAAAACACCATTGTAAGATCAGATAGTGAAAAAGTAGTTGTGATCAAAGGGCTTAATAATTTCATCGTTGTTGATGAGCCCGATGCACTCCTTATCTATCCAAAAACCGACGAACAAGAAATTAAACAGCTGGTGAAATCCATCCTCAAATAATGGATTTGTCTTGTGCAGAAATAACCAAAAAGAGAATTGCCATAGTGGCTAACTCCACATGGAATATCTACAATTTTCGACTTAACGTCGTGAAGAAGTTTGTTGAAATGGGCAATATCGTTTTTGTTATTGCTCCTGTAGATGAATATATCTCTTATAAAGAACAATTTCCTGGCGTAAAACATATCCCTCTTCGATACCTTGATCGAGATGCGAAAAATCCAATTAAAGATCTTTTACTCATTGAGGAGTTTAGAAGAAAGTACAAAAGATTAAAACTAGATCTCATTCTTCATTATACCCACAAGCCAAACATTTATGGAACTATCGCTGCAAGGATAAGTGGTATACCTTCAGTTTCGGTAGTTACAGGATTAGGGTATACTTTTATAAACAAAGGACTTGTCAATTCCGTAACAAAAATGTTGTATCGGATTTCAAGTTCATTTCACAAAAAAATTATCTTTGAAAATCAAGATGATCTTGCTTTCTTTAAAGAACTAAATATTGTGAGAAATGGAGAAGGTGTAGCAATTAAGGGTTGTGGTGTTGATCTCCAACATTACCAACCTTCTTCCAATGGGATTTTCCACGATAAAATAGTCTTTACATTTATTGGGCGACTTTTGAAAGATAAGGGAATAAGAGAATTTGTTAGGGCCGCAGAATTAATTAAATCCAAATACGACAATGTTGAATTTTGGGTTATTGGAGAATTGGATGAGGGTAATCCAAGTACTATATCGTCCGAGACGCTCGCCAATTGGGTAAATGAAGACATTATTGACTATCATGGGTTTGTGAAAGACATTCGTCCTCTAGTAAAAAAATCCAACTGTATCGTACTACCTTCGTATAGAGAGGGAATGCCGCGAATTGTAATTGAAGCCCAAGCTATGGGCAAACCAGTTATAACTACTGATGTCCCAGGATGCCGCGAATCAATAGAACCAAATAAATCAGGCTATTTAGTTGACGTTAAAAGTGCAGAGGGTCTTTCCATAGCACTAGATAAGTTTATAAAACTATCAAAAGAACAACGACTAAAAATGGGTCTTAAGGGTCGACAGAAAGCGGAAGCGGAGTTTGGACAAGATCATATCGCTGAACAGATTTATACTATCTGTCTCTCCGTCTTATAAAAGTTTATTCTTTTTAAGACCTCACCTAATACTACCTTCCAATCCAAGTTTTCTTGAGCATAGAGTTTAATTTCTTTTGGATTTAAACTTACACCTTCCAAAAATTCACTTACTTTATCTAAATCTATTGCAAGGTCAGACTCTTCATTATATTGAACAAATCCACACTTACTTGGGAATGAAGAATCAAATGTGCTTAAAATAAAAGGTAGTCCTCTTGCACAATATTCCCTATGTTTTAAGGACGAATTATAGTTTACCCCTTTACGATGCATTCCTAATGTGCCGATACCAATATCAATATCATCAAATGCCTTATCTAGTTCTTTTCCCTTTAATACACCTGCAAAACGAACTCTATCTGCAATTTGAAGCTCGGATACAAGTTCTTTTAGTCTTTTTACTTCTGAACCCTCTCCCACAATCATAAGGCTAGTATTTCTAAGTGATTCTTTCATACCGAGTAAAACCCGGTCTAATCCATGCCAGTTTTTCCATTTTCCTATGGCAATCATCCGTAAAACTGACGAATCGTAATTTGCTTTTCTTATTGGGAGAGATTTAACATTTATTCCATTTATCGATGAAATACAAGTCACTCCAGAAATGCTTTTTTCAGGTCCATAGTGAATAAAAAAATCAATATACTTTCTAAGTTTTTCTCTCCAAAAAGATTCATATCCAATAAACATATTTGTAATACCACTAAATTCTTTATTGTAGGGAAAGGTCGGCATATCTATAACCAACTTTGTATTTATACTTGTCTTTATTGACTTGCAAAAACTTAAAAACGTAGCGTTCGAAAAAGGGTATCTAATGAAGATTAAATCATATTCTTTGGGATTTATATAATCCTTTAGAAAAGAAAAAAATGTATTATGTTTTATAATAAAGTTTTGAAACGAATTATCAATTCTAATGGAGCGTATTGACTTTTTATTAAATAAAATTGAATCAAAAGAGTGATTTATGATATCTACCTGATGTCCTAAGTTTTTAAGTGCCAATTTTTGACTTCTCATCTTGTTGACAATTCCAGCGTGCGCAGAAACATCAATATTTACACGATATATTAGAAGTAATTTCATTTCAAAAACAATCAAAGATAAAACTCCAACATTCATATTTGGCTTATCCTCAAAATTGATAAGAAATAAAAATATAAAGTAGTTTAGTACTTGTTTATAAGGCGATGAAAAAATTTACTCTATCCTATTTTTTGTTTTTTTTCGGCACAGTTTTGTTTTATGTTTTGATTGAAAATAAATCCTTGTTTTTTGAATTACAAAACATTTATAAAATCCAGGAAAACATTTGGAAGCCTTTACTATATGCCTCAAACTATGTTCTATGTATTTGCGGACTTCTGATCCTACTATTTTCAAAACATTGGATTGTACACATACTTTCATTACTGTTATTTTTCTTTTGCTTTTGGATTAATCTATCATACAAGCAAATAAACAATATTGGTATTACTTATTCTGATTTAAATATACTCGTCCAAAACATCGGGTTTGGATTGGGTAAACAATCCTTATATCAATATTCATCGCCTATTTTTATTTCATTCTTGTATAGTCTTGTAACTGTTATTTTTATCCATTGGATTAGGTCAGAAGTTTATAAACCTCGTTTTGAGAGTAAAT
The DNA here is from genome assembly GCA_020629935.1 of Saprospiraceae bacterium. Lineage (GTDB taxonomy): Bacteria > Bacteroidota > Bacteroidia > Chitinophagales > Saprospiraceae > JAHDCJ01. The sequence continues at coordinate 43,824 of JAHDCJ010000018.1, forward strand.
TTTACTTTATCTCATTACTAGGTTTACTAGGTTCTTTTCTAATAATCAGTAATTCCCAGGGAAATAGAATCTCTATGCCTTCTTTCTACAAAATTCCCAGTTTATTTGCATACGTTCAAAAAAATGACCTTTACGTCGGTGATAGAAAGATTCCATTTTTTAATCCTACGTCGACAGGATTTGATCACATAGTGTTAATCGTAGATGAAAGTGTAAGAGGAGATCATTTAGGCTTAAATAATCCGGTTTACGCCACCACACCTTATTTAAACTCTATTAAAGATTCTCTCATACATAACTTTGGGGTCATTAGTTCAGGCGCAATTTGTAGTGACTACTCTCACATTTTATTAATGACAGGAGTTAAGCAAAGCATGCTACCCGATCAAAGTAATTATACTAGAATAAATCCTACAATTTTTCAATATGCTAAATCAGCAGGATACCATACATCTTTAATTTATTCTCCAGGCTTTGAGGATAAACCCAAAGGCTATATGACTCATAGTGATTTCAACTTTATCGACACTCGATATCAAACCCAAATGCTTCATCCTGATATACCTTTCTATGAATTAGATTTTAAATCATTGGATTATTTAAATGAAACGATAACCAAGAATGAAAAAAGCTTTACCTATTTTTTAAAATACGGTGCTCATTTTCATTATGAAGAATCATATCCTGAAAATCACAAAATTTTTCTTCCTACGCAAAAAGCAAATAGTTTTAAAAAAAGAGACAAAACACTACTCACAAACAGTTATCATAATGCCATTCTATGGACTGTAGATTCCTTTTTCGAAAATCTCATAAATAACTTGAAAGACGAAAAAGTACTTATTATTTATACTTCTGATCATGGTCAAAACATAATGGACTTTCCAAACATTGCAATCACGCATTGCTTAAAAGATTATGCGCCACAAGTAATGGCTGCTGTGCCTTTGTTTCTAATGAGTACCGACGCATCAATTGTTGATTCTCTGTCGAACAAACCAAAATCAAATTTTGCAACTCACTTTCAAATATTTCCAACTATTCTCGAACACATGGGCTACGACTCTTTAGACATTAAAAAAGAATATCACAGTTCTTTAAATACATCAGACATTAGAGACATACAACCTATATTCTTTAGTGGAGACATTTATGGGAGAGGAGGATTTTTTACAAACCATTTCGACAACACACAATATACTCAAGAAGGCAATCCAAAAGATTGAAATAATTTTAATGCTTTTTCTAAAGATTCGAAATACGGCTCCGTCTTATCAAAACGAGAGTTATGGAAGTTTAATGTTATATGCGTTCCATTAGTGTTGCTTAGTAAAAAGGCCTGAGCTAATATTTCTAAATCTGTTTCTTCTCTTTTACTTTGATTTATTGCCGAGGAATCCATGAAGACCAAAGGGCATTCGATCAAATTGCTTTCTTCTTCTTTTTCAAAATCATATAAACGATAAGGAAAACCAGTACCACATCGAAACCCAACATGTTTTGTAAAACCCAATGAAAAGTCTTCCTCTATTCCAGCCTCCAACAATAAGCTCGGTGTCCTTGTAATATCAAAATGCAAATAATGTTGGCGGCTAATTTTTATGCTGTGGCCTAGGTACTTTTCTAATCTTTCTTTTTCACGTAATATTAAATTTATGTCCTGCCAACTTTCAAAAGAAGGGTGTACTCCTATTTCGTAATTTCTTTCTCTGCATACTTTAATTGCTTTTTTGAAAATAGGGTCATTAAGTTCGTAGACATTGTCATACGCATGTCCTCCACCCATTAAAAAAAATATTTTCTTTTGTACATCTTCTCTATAGGTAAGGATTTTATCAAAGGTATTGTAAGGGTCGTCCATCTTATCCTTGCGTAACGCCTCCTTTTGATTCAACAACTCTTTTATATTCTTCCTACTCAATACTGTTCCTATCAACTTTTTAGAAAAAGAAAAAGGACCTTTAAATTTTCGAATAAAATCAATGTCATGCGAAAAGGTCAATGATGTAGCGACATTGGGCAAATCACCTAAAAAAATTTCTTTTAATAAAGCGATTAATCGATCCACTACTGGATAATGCTCTATTCTGTTTTTTATAGAAAACAATTCCTCCTCCGTAATCTGAGCCCTATCATTTAATAATTCCTCCTTAACGTCTAATTCTTCAACACGGCTAATATGAAAAAAAATGGCTTCTAAAAAATCAAAAGCAAAGACTTTGTCTACTAAAAATGATTGAGAGGGTTGTTGAGTTATCTCAACAGAATGAACTTTATATGATTCGTAAGAATATGCATTAGCAAACAATACCAGATTCTTAATCTGATGTTTATCAGAGAAAAAGTAATCTTGTGCTTTAATAAAAAATTTCTTTGAGTTCTCATCCTTTTCTAAACCATAAGAAATCCGAACATCCGCAGACTCGCCATTCAATGAAAATGCCATACAATCCGAAAGCAATGGGTTCGCATTTAAAAAAGACAGAACATAATTCAATCTAGGAAAACTAAATTTCGTATCAATACTAATTTTCATAAACTAAAATCTCGTCCTCTTTTTAATTTATACAAAAGTTTAAACCACGATGGAGCCTTAGAAACAGTAAGAAATGGAACGGGTGTTCCTCCAAAAGCACGAAATACTTTTTCCACCTCCTTTAACATACTACCCTCAAAATCAAATATGTCCACTTTCTTGGAAGCACTCAAAATGGATTCCCAAATTGTCCATTGATTGGCACCTCTGGCTTGCAAAGATTTATCTACTCCTATTAAAATAGCATATGCCTTATGATCGTCAAATACGGTCATACAAGAGCTGACAGGCTGTCCCGCAGAGAAGCACGTATGGACCTCAATCTTGGCAATTTGGTTGAGCGCCTTATAAAGAGTTTCAAGATTTGTGAATGAGATGGGTACTTCTCGACCTTTACGATCAAACGTCGTCTTGCAAAGACGGAATAAGTTTTCGACATGGTCCTCTTTCTCTATCCTATAGCTTTCTTTTGCCTTTCGTATATCATTTTTAAGGCTGCTCTTAAATCCTTCCCATATTTGACTATGATTTTTAATCTCATTCAAAATGTAAGTATATCGAGTGGATTGTATGAAGTCTTGCCAATACATTGGGCTCCAGTTTTGTATAATGGGATTTAAGCTTTGCTTAATTACCTTGAATGAATTCAGCTTTTTAGTGAGGTCCTCCAAGACCTTAAATTCATGACTTAGTTTTCTCTCCTGCTTTGTTAGGTTATGCGGAAAAACAATTACAGGTCCAATATGTGGAGTAAGTATAGGTTGCCCTATTTTTCTTATACCATATTTACGTTTCTTCTCAAAAGGCCATGCCCCGAGAATCTTACCGTCTTTTCCTTCGCATAAGACAACATCCCACCCGTTTTTACCACAAAGATTATCCAACCAAAGTGGTGTTTGAAAAAGGCTAACTTTCTCTTTCCCTGTAAACGATCTATATTTTTCTTTATTACCGATTTTAATTCGTGGTATTATTTTAGAAGATCTATCAACAACTTTTTCCCTTGCAAATGGGGATTATGACTTTTTAATGCGGTCTCGATATCTGAATAAATAGAGAAAAATGATAAATTATTAATCCAGTCTATTAATATATTTTCTAATTCTAATTTGTTTGAATACCTATTGCAAAGCTTTTCTAAATCATTATCCAATTTGTAAAAGTCTGGTAATATTGCCGGTTTAGCAAAGCGAACCATGTCATTGATATTACCACTTACAGATGTAATTCCCAATCGCTCTTTAAAGAAACCATTTTGAATTTTTCTTTTCAAAGGAAAAAGTAAAAAGCTAGCAGACTTCATTGAAAGGTCAAATTCGTCTTGATTAATAAATGTCGTTTCATATCTGATTTCAAAAGAGTCTAAATTTTTCAGATTCAAAATAGCCCTTTCTGTATTAGCACACTTCACTTGTCCAAGGAAATATAAATGTACCTTCTTATTTAGTTTTTTGTTAATCCTCTTAAAAACATGAAAAAGCAAATTATAATCTCTTCTTTTAAAATCTACATTACCTGGGATAACGATGCTAACAAATTCTGTATTCTCTGGTGGATAAGCATGTTCATTAATAGCAAAGTTAGCGGAGCCTACGTTTTGAAAAGGGAACTGTTTTTTATGGTATTTTGAATGGGTGTTTTTTATACTCTCCGATGGAAATAATATTCCTTTAAATTTTTTGATAAATAAAATGTTTGTTTGTTTTTGTTTTTGCAGAAAATATAATACTCCCCATTTTACATATCTCAAAAAATCCTTAAAACCATTGATTTGAGGTAAACTAAACGAATGAAGAATTTGACTATTATAATTATGAACAATGTAGAATGAGTTCTTTGGAATATTTAATTGTAATAATTCCTTATTAATCTTCAAAAAACCAGTAAAAATCCAAGCATCAATATCTCCAACTAACTTTCTTTCTAAAAAATCCACATTGTGCTCTTTCTCATTATTAATGATCCAATTGACTTGATTGTTACTTTGTAAATCTAAAAGCTCGGATTTATTAAATTCCGTAGTAAGTACTAAAATTTCACAGTTTTGACTTAAAAGTTGCAACATTAATGCTCTTAATACCTCTGTGTGATACTCCAACTCTACTATGCCGATCACCTTCATTTTTACCTTTTAATCAAATTCTAGATTCAATATATTACTGAAATATGAAAAATATATTTCTTTTTTCATTTTAAACTCAATTTTCATCATTTGTATTTATGGATTGCTATAAAAAAACAAACTTGAGTCATTTGAATACTATTAGAATGTTTTTTGCAAAAAAAAAATCTCTAGCTTTAAACCATGAGTTCTTTTATCCGCTTTCTTAAGTCTTCATGGAATGTTTTTAGATTTCACAATACTCTTAAACAAAAGTATCCCACTTGCTCTTTTGAAGACTCAATAAATATAAAGGGACCGTTAGCAAATCTTATTCTAGGAAAAAATGTACAAATTCAATTTAATTCTGTTCTTCATTTAGGTGGAATGTCTTGGTGTCAAAATAAAGGCAAACTAGAAATTGGGGATCATTCTTGTATTTCCCCTCATTGTGTGATCTATGCGGCTGGACCAGGAGGAGTAATCATCGGCAATCATTTCGACTGTGGACCAGGTGTGAAAATATTTTCAAGCCAAACCGTCAAAAACCATTTAGATTCATACTTATTTAAATCGGTAGTTATCGGAAATAATGTAACTCTATATGCAAATGTGATCATCAGTCCAGGGGTTAAAATAGGAGATAATTCAATTGTCTACGCAGGTTCAGTTGTAACAAATGATATACCACCAAATTCTGTTTATGCAGGTGTCCCAGCAAAATATATAAAATCAGTAGAATAATGTTTTATGAGTTAGTTAAGAAATTACTTAAGAACAACTATAATCTATCTGAAACCAAATTGATCGTTTTAGGTAATCAAAAATCTGGAACCACTGCGATAGCTAAACTATTAGCCTTGTCTACTAATCAATCTATTCTTTTGGATACATCACTGTTGTGGCAGCCTCACCTAAGCAAACTACTTAAATCTAAAGGAAATCTAAATAAGGTAATCGATTCTAATAAAAGATTTTTTTCAAGAGCAATTATTAAAGAACCAAATCTTACTTTTTTTATTGATGAACTCCTTGAAATTTATCCTTCCACCACTCAATATGTTTTCATTGTTCGAGACCCCAGAAATAATATTAGAAGTCTTCTCAATAGAGTAAATATTCCTGGCAATTTAAAGTCCTTTGACAAAACGAATTTCAAACTTTCGATACACGAAGAAGTATTGTTCAACAAAGAAGTAATGAATTATTCTTCAACGAACTATATTGAACAATTAGCGGAAAGATGGAATCTTACGTTTTCACATTACGAAAAAAACAAATCCAACATAACTCTAGTGAAATATGAGGATTTTATCCAAAACAAAGTGCTCTTCATTGAATCTTTAGCAAGTTCTTTAAGCTTAAATCCAAAAATAGATATCACAACTAAAATTGATATTCAATATCAACCAAAAGGAGATCAAAACATACATTGGATTGACTTTTATGGAAAACAAAATTTAAATATCATAGAACAAACATGTGCGCATTTTATGCAAAAACTGAACTATGTATAAATGAACAATTTACCGAATAAAATTGCTGAAGGAATTAGTTGGAGTGTTTATAGTCAATTTATTGTACAAGCATTGAATTTAGTGTCTTGGGTTTTTCTAGCCAGAATACTTACTCCTAATGATTTTGGGCTTGTAACAATGATACTTGTGATTAGTAAATTTCTCCAAGTGTTTAGGAATATGGGCCTAAGTGAAGCATTAATACATTCTGATAAACATGAGAGTGAGACTCAGTCAACGGTGTTTTTTGCACAACTCATTCTTGGGGCATTACTTTCTATTGCCTTATGGTTATGTTCCTCTTTTATTTCGAAATATTATCATGAACCTTTACTCTATAATTTAGTTGGCTTTTTTGCAATTGAATTTTTTATTGGCTCATTCTTTATCCTACCTCATTCTATTCTAATTAAAAAATTAGCATTCAAAAAAATATTCATTTTAGAATTAACCTCTGTTCTCATTTCTTCTTTATTTGCAATAGGATTAGCGCTTAAAGGATTGGGTGTCATGAGTCTAATATATCGCTTACTATGTTTGACAATCATTTCTACGTTATTGGGGTTTTTGCTTACGAAATGGACGCCAAACCTAAATTTTTCTTTTCTCAGACTTCAAAATCTTTTGAAGTATGGAAAACCTCTAATTGGTTCTCAAACACTAACTTATTTCATAAGAAATCTGGATGACATTTTGGTTGGACGAGCTTTTGGTGTTCAATCCTTGGGAATCTATAATCGTGCGTATGCGATGATGCTCA
>JAHDCJ010000018.1:50837-55772 GCA_020629935.1 Saprospiraceae bacterium
GCTTTTGGTGTTCAATCCTTGGGAATCTATAATCGTGCGTATGCGATGATGCTCATACCCTTATCATATATTACTCAAGGTGTTTCACGTGTTTTGTTTCCTTCTTTCTCCATACTAAAACAAGAAAAGGAGAAAATTAGTAAGTACTACTTAATGGCAAATCGAGGTATTTCTATCATTAGTTTTCCTTTAATGATTGGCTTATTTGTATTAGCCGATCCACTGATTGTTGTGCTTCTTAATGAAAGTTGGACGCCTATGATTCCAATTATAAAAATCCTTTCATTTGTTGGTATGTTTCAAGCACTTTCTGCAACAAATGGATCTATTTTTTTAGCACTTGATAAAACCAAATTACAATTTAAACTTAACCTTATAAGTAGCTTTGTAATCCTTTCGGCAATATTAGTAGGTATCTATTATTTTGAAAATCTAGAAGGCTTAAGTTGGTGCTATGCTTTGGCTTCATTATTATTGGCACTTTTCAAATGGTATTTTATTGCTGATATATTAGACATTAGTGTGTTTGATATTATTTCAAACTTTGGGGGTACTCTCGTTTGTTCTATTCTAATGGGAATTACAATCTATTTTTCACAAAAAGTGATCAATGCTGATAGTTCTATTCTTGGATTTACACTAAACATTGTACTTGGTGTTTTTATATACCTAATATTGCTAATAGCATTTAATATTAAAGCCTTCAAAGAATTTAGATATCAAATATTTGGTTCGAAAATTTAATATACTTAATCCGACTTCAATGCTACCTCATTTTTCCATTATCGTCCCAACTTATAATAGAGAAGTTTTGCTAGAAAAATGTGTGAAGAGTATTATTAATCAGCGTTTTGAAAATTGGGAACTAATTATTATCGACGATGGAAGCACAGATAATACCGAAAGAATAATTTCTGAATTTAAAGAACCTCGAATAAAATATTTGTACAAGCAACATGGCGAAAGAAGTGCAGCTAGAAATGAAGGGTTACGTCATATGCGCTCACCCTATGTTTGTTTTGTTGATGATGATGATTTTTTGGAGCCCTCTTACCTCCAAGATTTTTACTCTGCACAGAACTCGGGCCATAGTAATTCTATTCTTAGAACGAAGTATAGAATTCACAAAATAAATGGCACGCAACTAGGACCAGTTTACTCAAAAAAAACACATAAAAATCCTCTACTATTCTCACTATATAATATGTGTGGTTTATGGACTCTTTGTTTTCCCATGTCACTAATTAAGAACTTAACGTTTCCATGTCAATTTCCACATTGGCAGGATACATATTTTATTCTATTGGCATTACAAAGGGGAACTTTAATCCAATTAAACCAAGTCAATTATAATTATAGAATTCATTCTTCTATGGGTTCCTTTTTGGTAAAAAACGAATCTCAACTTAGAAAAAGAGCACACATAAACGTAGAAGCTATGACTCATTTTTTCGAATTACATTATTCGAAAATTTCTAATCATGTAAACAAGGCTGTCTTTGATTTCATTCGTGCTGAAAAATTTCTTCAATATTCTGTTTTAGCTAAAAAACACAATTATAAATCCCTTTCTAAAGAATTGTTTCGGCAATCATGGTCCTTGTCAAAAAATGTTAAGTGGTGGAAATACTATTTGCAATATTTCACTTAAAGCTCTGTATAAATTTTTTCTAGTCGCTTAACATTTTTATTAATGTCAAACTCTCTTTTTAATTTCTCAAAACCGTGATTTCTCATTTGTTGGTAACTATTATCATCTAATTCTGCGGCCTTTAAAATTGCATCACATAAATCCTCGACATTTTGCTCTTGGACAAGAAATGCATTATAGTTGTCATCTAACACAAACGGAATATCACAGTGAAAAGTAGAAATAACAGGTAATCCTGCCTGCATTGCATTAAATAAAGTTGTTGGTGCTCCGCCTTCACAATCCATGGATATAGAATAACAACTGGGTTGAATGAAAAAATCAAAATTCATCATCTCTTTATTCAGCTTTTCAAAAGCTATCCAACTTTTAATTTTGACCTTTGTTTCTAAATTCTCTTCTGATATGAATTCTTCAATTTTTTGAAAATAATCCTTTTCATCTATATTGCCGACCAAAGTTAATTCCAAATTACTATTTTCCTCTAGAGCTTTTTTAAAGGCTTGTATAGTATGCCATTGTCCCTTTTTTTCTCTAAATGAGGCTACCTGCAAAAATCGGATAATACCTTTTGAGATGGTTTTGATACTTAAGTGCGATTTACATTGTATCCCAAGTGGTACTATTTCTATTTTTTCTTTTGGGCAACCTTTATTTATCAAAATATCCCTTCCATGGGGGCCTTCACAAATCAACTTATCTACTTTTTTAAATAATTCAACATATTTTCTTTCCATTCTAGGGTTTGTATGAGGCAACATTTCATAATCCCATCCATAAAAAGAAACGACATACTTTTTATTCTTTAAAAACTTAAAATTCAATAACTCACACCCCATATCAGCAAAGTGAGCATGAATTATTTTACTGCTTTTAGAATGTTCTTCTAACTCCGATTCAAAAGAATACTTAAGCCTTTTAAGTTTTCTTAGTAAACTTCGAATTGACCTTTGAGAGGTAAAATTTTTAAACAGTTCTTCACCTTTTGAGACTTTAAGGTTTTCTCTATTTCTTGTTGAATATTTTGCAAAATAATTTGCTTCATTTTTTGAAGCATCCAAAAGCAACTTTAACCATTCCTGTGTTACTGGTAAGTAGCAATTAAATACATGTGTTATTTTAGGATTACTCAAGATTTATAATCTGTTGAGGTGTACTTTTAATAATATATCAAAAACTTGTTTTAGAAACTCCAAACCTACTCTTAAATAAATCCACTCCTTTGTGTCCTCCACTAGGTAATAGATCTAAAGATGTTTTTTTTGATTTATTTAACTCTCTAATCATTTCATAGTACAAATGAATAGGCGCCTCTGCGTTTCTAGCTTCTAATGTAAAGCAACTATGCCAATGATATATACGATGATTATCATAAAAATACAGCCCTCCTCCTACTACATTTCCTTCTTTAACCGTAAGAAATAACTTTCTGGATTGGGGGCTTAATGCGAATATTTCATCAAATAACTTCTTACTATAGTTATTCGATGAAGAAGAACCTCTTCGTATCACGTTTGATAAATAAACTTCATAATATTTTTCCCAATAATCATACTTTTCTCCTAACACTATCTGGTGGCCACTTTTTAATCCTTTACGCAATTTATAACGATGCTTTGGGTGCCAGTTTGCAATTATCTTTTCAAATGAGTTTTCATTTCTGTGAATGATGTAAGTATGACTTTCAGAGCTATTGGATGCTTCCAAATAAGGATTAGAGTAATTCTTAACCTTGTTGTTTTTACACCATTTGTATAATTTAGATATGAACTCCTTCTCCATTTTTTGGGTAGAAAGAAATCCTCCATAGGTACCTTGAGGAGAAGAATAATATTTTCTTCTAAATAGCATTTTCATTCCTTTATAGGAAAGTGGTAGTAACGCTATGTTTTCTTTATAAGTAAAAAGTTTGGCAACATACCCTCGATAATATCCAGCATTGTACCATACTTTATGCCACTGTTCCGAATGAAAAAAAGTTGCGCTTATTGTATTTCGCACTATGTTGTCCCACTCTTCTGTTGTTGCATTATGAACTGTCATTATGTATTTTTTGACTTTTCAAAGTCAATAATATGTCTCACAATTATTTCTTGGTCCTTCTCTTTTAAATCATAATACAAGGGTAGTCGTAACAACTCAGAGGACACTTTTGTAGTATACTTATCTTCTCCTTCAAATCTTCCGGTCTTGATCCCATATGATGATGTATGCAACGGTACATAATGAAAACTACTCTGAACCCCATTAGATTTTAAATATCCTTGAAGTTTGGATCTTCTATTTGTTCTTAAATAAAACAAATGTCCATTAGAATTTTTTGCTGGATTAAACAGCATTTCAGTATCAAAAAAAGAACTAAGAGCTGAAGAATAATACTCAACCAAAGCCCTGCGTTTTGCACTGACCTTTTGGATATGCTGAAGTTGGGCAAGCAAAAACGCGGCAGTTATCTCACTCATTAAATAGCTACTACCTATGTCAACCCAAGAATATTTATCCACAAGTCCATCTAAGAATTGCTTTCTATTGGTACCTTTTTCTCTTAAAATTTCTGCTCTTTCTATAAATTGACTATCGTTAATAATCAGTGCCCCACCTTCACCACATTGTATGTTTTTTGTAGCATGAAAACTCAAGCAGGCCAAGTGTCCTCTAACACCTAAATGCATCGAATTATCTCTAGAATCTATACAATGTGCGGCATCTTCTATAACGTATAATCCGTGTTCCTCTGCTATTGGCATTATAAGATCCATGTTACAAGATTTCCCACCATAATGCATCACCATAATTGCTTTAGTTTTTGGAGTAATCGCTTTCTCAATGCAATTTGGATCAATATTGCAAGTCTCTGGATCAATATCAACAAAAACCATTTTAGCTCCACGCAATACAAAGGCATTTGCAGCGCTAACAAAGGTAAAGGAGGGTAAAATAATCTCATCACCTTCTTCAATATTCAGCAACATCGCACACATTTCTAGAGCATGTGTACATGAAGAGGTCATTAAAACCTTAGGGGTTCTAATTAGGTCTTCTAAAAAAAGTTCGCATTCTTTACCAAAGGGGCCATTACCTGCTAATTGAGTAGAAGCAACGGCTTTTGAAATATACTCTTGTTCTGTCCCTGATACAAATGGTTTATTAAATGGAATCATATATATTCTAACGCCTTACTATCGCATAATAACAACCTTTCCAAACCCTTCATCAAAATATTGCGACAACTCGCTACCTGTATCAAACTTTTCGAATTCGTCGTCAACAAATACTTTGTATAG
>JAHDCJ010000140.1 GCA_020629935.1 Saprospiraceae bacterium
TCCTACTTCACCAAATTAATCAAGGTCTTATAATCATCATACCTCGCCCCTTCATTTTTCATTTCTAATAAATTCGAAAGATCGGTGATTTGTACGATCTCTTCATTTAATTCTTCTAGCGTTTCTTCTGTACGTACTTCAATCTTTCCTTCATCTAATTGTTTCGAACGCCAAGTGTACGTGGCTTCCATCTTTTCCCAAATGGATTGGTGTACTTCTAGATGATCTACTTCAGGGTCTACAGCAGTGGCATTGTTAAAGGCGAGATGATTACGTGCAATCATTTTTGCTTGGCTAATAATAAAGTAAGCGGTATGCGCCCAAGGCTTTGCATTTTTTATCAATTTCGAATAAATGACCAATTGCAAATCTTCTCTATTTCTAAAGGTGTTTTCTCTATAACCTGCCCCACTCCACTTCAAATCAACGATGGCGATTTCTCCGTCGCGTTCTAAGACCAAATCAATAAATCCTTTGACTTTCAAATCCATAAAATCACCTCGAACTTGTTGTTCTGTTGCGACCACTTTCCACTGGTTAGATTGTATCGTATGGATTAAAGACCAAGCCGAATATTTCAATAAATTTTCAAAATTGATGCGCTCGGGTTCTTTTCCATAAAGTAATAAAATAGCTCCTTCTTCTTCTAACAACTTGGGTAAACGCTCGGTTATCCATTGCTCGGTATCGGCTTTTGTCCATTGGGACGTATCTTCTTCAAACATCAATTCAAAAACACGGTGCGCTAAATTTCCCATAAGGGTATGTTCTCTAACTACACTCAATATGGACGAAGCTCTAAGTTTAATCTTATGTTTAAAAACCCATTTGTAAGGATAATAAAACAACGATTCTAAACTACTAAAAGACTCCGTATCTGGCGTTTCAAATAGTTTGTTTTCTGGCATGTGAATATAGGGCTTCGGATCTCCTAAAAGACGAGGAACTAAGGCTTCTTTCTCTGGAAGTGCCCAATCGGATAAGATCTCATTTGGGTTTGCTGCATCAATATCAAAGGTGATATTTTCTATATTTTCAAAAGCGCCACTTAGATCACCCAATAAAGGATGACTCAACATTTCTCTTCCTTCGATTACTTCTGGAACAATAAATACCAAACGATCCGTTGCTCTAAATACAGGCTGATGACGCAACCACAAAGCTCGTGCATTTTGTCGATGAATAGGCTCAATAGGCAAATCATTTTTTCTAAAATAATCCCACTCTTCTTCATACCAATGCGAAAAAGTATGATCGGGTTCTCGATCTACAAAATTCCACCAAAAGACATCGGGCACAGGTTTGGTAATCGCTGCTGGATGATAGACATAAGGTAAATGCCCTGCTTGGGGTTCTCTAAACATCACAGGTGTGGGTTCATATACAGTACGTACAATACGCTCCACTTGTAGGTTCGATAGTTGACTTTCATTTTCGGGTAAAGCCAACAAAAGATCACGAATTTTTCTAGCCTGATCGCTTAAAACTAAGATTGAATTTTGTCGATAACTATTCTCTTGATGTTGCTTCAAAGCCCAAAGATGAATATAATTAAAGACGGCCACTACGTCGTCTTTGGGCACCATTTCGTTGATGTCGTAGCGTTTTCTTTCAAACCAAAATTCATATTCCTTACGGATGGCTTCTACTTCAATAGTCGTATCTGTTTCTGCTCTTTTTTCTAAACCTTTAAAATAATTAAACACCACTTGATTCCAACGTTCGCTTTTTATTCCAGGTGTTTTAGCCATTTGTTCGGCAATAATTTCTGCCAATTCATCCCACAAAGGTTTTACTGAAAGAGAAACAAATTCCATAATTTTAAATGGATCTACGGGTTTCCATAGAAAAGCATTCACCAATTTTAAAATTTGTAATGTAGGTCGAGCTAGAGACTCTGACAGGATACCCAAACTAGGAAACCCATCATGAATTAAGGCATCATCTAAAGCTCTATTTTTTTCTGGAATAAGACAAACAGGCTGAAGATCTGGATTCAAACGGAGCAATCGAGCTAACCAAACGGCAAGATCCGTTTCTCGTTTTCCTTTGATCAAAATTAGGGAACCATCACCCTGCAATTTCTTTTGCGCGACTCCTTTATACCGATTTCCTAAAAAATATTGGAAGGACTTTAAATCCTCTTTTTCTGCATTGGCTTGAATGGTATTTACCTCTAAAGGAACCCCTTGGTTTTTCATAATCTCAAATAACCTTTGAAAACTATAAGGCAAAAGATCTAAAGGCTCATTCAAAATAATTTTGGTAATTGGAATGACTTCGTTTTGTAAAACCTCTACCACACGCACAAAGCGATCGGCATAGCCAGGATAAAGAAGCTGTTCAGAAATATCTAACAAACGCTCTACTCCAAAAAGGGTATTCAATCGCTGGGGAAGATTTTCAGCTTTATTTTTAAAATCCACACCTCCAACAATCAATTCATCTCGCCATTTAAGCAAAGTAACTGCAGTTCCCATTTGATCTGCTTCAAAAGATTGCCCATAAAATGCATCGGGTTCTCGGACTAAATGTTGCTTTAAAACCTGTCGATATTGTTCTACTCGCAAAAAATTATTTTCACTAATCAAGCCATTTAAAGTCAATTGCTTTTCAAGTAATTTCAGCAGATTTTTAGGCCCACAATAATAACACCCCGCATAAGGATGATTCGGGTCACTCCACGTTTTGGGAAATACCCCTTCGTCCATTTCTAATCCAAAAAATAATATCATAATTGATTTATATCCTAAATTGCAAGGTACAAATTCATCCTTTGAAAACAGGGAAATTTATTCCAATTTTATCCACATTTTTCTAATTTTTATCTTATAATTGTCCTACGTACTGACTAAAGAGTGTGCAAATTCTATTAATCTATGCAACCTTTTAAAATCAGACTTGTCTTTAAAGGAATTCAGGTCATTTATTAAACACATAAAATAAACGAATTGCTAAAAACCTAAATCCAAACCGACCTCTTTTCTTTTAGTATTTTGCTGGTTGATAATCCGTAAAAAACAAAATACTGTTTGAGCGAAGCGAGTTTATTTTGTTTAGGTTTATCAACTAGCAAAATGCGTTAAGAAAGAAAATAAGTCTTGATTTTTCATTCTTTTTATCAAGAAAAAGGATTAAAGTTATTATTATAAACAGACAACAAAATTATAATTACAAATAAATTTATCTTTAAAAACCTTAAAATATAAAACTATGAAAAAGTTGATACCTTCTATTCTATTGGTATTCTTTGCGCTTATCCTTGTAATGCCTGAAAGTCAGGCGATGCTTCAGAAAAAAGAAGTCAAAACAAAGAGTTACAAAGAGATGAGTAAAGTAGAGAAAAAAGCCTTTCGTAAAGACTTAATTGCGAATATCAAGGCCATTAAAAAACAGCGTAAGGAAGCTCGAAAAGGGCATCATCAAACGGCTATGAGCGGAATGGCTTATACGGGGTTAATTCTAGCAGGTGCAGGACTTGCAGTAGCCATTGTGGCTGGAGTATTAAGTCTAGGACTAATTGCAGGATTAGGTGGATTATTAATGTTGATTGGTGTAATCATTTTTGTATTGGCATTATTAGATATCATTTAAAGAAGTCAATTAAATAAATAAAAAATCCCGATGGGCAAAATGCGCATCGGGATTTTTTTATATCGTCTTAAGTGACTGCTACACTACTTTATCTGCACAACTAGAACTAGCAAATGCATTAGGTTTGGCTTTGAAAACAAATCCCATTCCTAGAATGTAACCCATTGCTTCATTT
The DNA here is from genome assembly GCA_020629935.1 of Saprospiraceae bacterium. Taxonomy (GTDB): domain Bacteria; phylum Bacteroidota; class Bacteroidia; order Chitinophagales; family Saprospiraceae; genus JAHDCJ01. Next base: position 3,770 of record JAHDCJ010000140.1, read on the forward strand.
AGTGCCACGTTGGACTTGAAGTGTGGGTCTGTATTGATATCTGCGTGTACTTCTAGTTCGACTTTGTACTTATCTAATAGATCACAAAGGCCATAGGCAACTTCTACAGAATGACCCACTTCGATAATCATACGTTCTTTAAGTGACATTGTTTTTTTAGTAGAGAAATTGCGGATAAACATGAATCCCCCCTTTTTTTCACGTAAGAATACAATTACACTAGCAAATTCAGTTACTTTTCCCTTTACTTGAGAATCCGTTCCAATACACACCTTTAGCCGATGTCCATCCTTCATCTCACGGATTAGGGTTTGTTCTACTGCTTCTTTGATAGGTAGTTCAATCTTTGTTCCGTTAAGTTTACGCCAACTCATGATAACTATGGTTTAAAAAATTAAAAAAATAATTCCAGTTCGCCCAGATCATTTTCTCTTATTGCATTAAATATACATAATTGATTGTTAAGAGAATATGCATTCTTATCCACATTATGTGTATAAGTTTGGTTCGATTACATTTAAATTTCTAGTGCGTTAACCTAATAAATACTACAGAACGTATTTTTATTAAGCCACAGGGAAGATTTTGTGCGGTATGTATAAATAACCTCACTTATGTACCAAAAAGTTTCATTTATCGCGATTTTTTACCAAAAAAATAAAAATAGCAGACTTCGTGCCTTACAAACGACGGTAAATACGTAACTTGACGGAAACAAAAAAACAGATAATAGCGGATGGAAAAACAGGAAATTGCCCGAGTACTTTATCGGGAAATTATGAAAATCCATGAACTTCCTGTGGATGAAGTAGAACGATTGAGTCGATTTTATAATTGGCTAAATAAACTTTTTTTCTTTTATACAAAAGATGAAAACCTTCAATTTACAACGTACTTTGCCCGTATTTCTTTTGCGGGTCATCAATACAAAATCAGCCCCGATCTTCAATGGAGAATTCACCATTTTCGAAAATTGGCGCAACAAATATTCTATCATGATCGCGCGTTGAAAGATTTAGAATATTTTGCTTCTTTGAAAATACTAGCCGAATGTGTCAGCGTCTTAAATGAAGTAGGAATACCGCAAGATCTGATCGAACTTTTTCCTAAAGAAACCGTCTTTGTACGTAATAATCAATCGATTGTAGCGCATCGTACCAATCTAAGAGTACACATTGTAGACTTAGATATCGAAAACCAAATACTTAAGGGACGTGCCGAAAACGAAGATTATGAAGACTATATTTATATTCGATATGGAGAAACAGGCATCAATGATTTATTCCAAAAAGTCGGCAAGCAAATCCAACAACTTTGGAAAAAACAAGTCACGGTAAATCTAATTGATATTTCTATAGATGACCAAGGAATTCATTTTCCTAAAATTATTGTTCTTGAACCTGATTATCTTTTTGATGTCACTGCTATTGCCGAATGTTTTCAGCCGACGGTATCAGAGCCTTTATTTTTTCTACTCAAAAAGTTTCTACCATTTAAACCTTCTGTTCCTTTAATGTTAGGAAATATTGCCAACTTTTTCTTAGATGAACTTATGCAAAATGTAGAGGCTAAATTTGAGGATATTTTCCCGCAATGTTTCACCATGAATCCTTTGGCTTTTACCTTGTTTAATGATCATGAGATTAAGGATATTATGCAACAAGCTAGAGTCCATTTTTTTAATTTAAAAAAACAAATAAAAGAAGAATTCCCACAACGAGGGATTGAAGTGAATGCCTGTTTTTTAGAGCCTAGTTTTTATTCTGAAAAATTTGGTATTCAAGGTCGTCTGGATGTTTATCATCATGATTTAAAAAATAGTAAACATGCTATTATTGAATTAAAAAGTGGCTCGCCTTATGGGGCAAATAAATATGGTCTAAGTAGAAATCATTATACCCAAACTTTACTCTACGATTTATTGATCAAATCGGTTTATGGCTTGGATAAAGATCCAGAAAAATATATTCTATATTCCAAAATTCAAGATCAAAACTTGAAGTTTGCGCCTTCCTTAAAACTTCAACAACAAGAAGCCTTACAAATTCGAAATCAATTGATGTCGAATGAGAAAAAACTGATCGCGTTAAATCATAAAGACTATGCGAAATCTTGTGTAATTGATTTAATTCAACCGCAAAATTTTCCAGAAATTCGTGGTTTTTTAAAAAAGGATATTCAATTCTTTGCAAGTGTTATTTCGGGAATTAATGCTTTAGAACGCGCTTACTTTTTATCTTATATTAGTTTTATCGCACAAGAGCATTATTTGGCAAAAACAGGGATGCAAGGTATTGATAAACTCAATGGTTTGGCTTCGCTTTGGTTAAATCCATTTCGAGAAAAAGAAGAAAATTTTGAGATCATTAGTCATTTAAAATTAATAGAAAATCAAGCCAGTGCAGCCGATCCTATTTTGTGTTTTATTAAAACAGAAAAGACCAATCCATTAGCCAATTTTAGAGCGGGAGATATTGCCGTACTTTATCCTGCCAATAAAATTTCAGATACGGTTTTAGACAATCAAATTTTTAAATGCAATGTGTTAAAAATTGAAAATGAAAAGATCCATATTAAATTGCGATCTAAACAATTTAATAATATCATTTTCGACCAGCACGAATTTTGGAATATTGAGCATGATTTAATTGATAGTAGTTTTACGCATTTGTATCGCAATCTTTTTTCTTTTTTACAAGAACCAGTACATCTCAAAAATCGAATTTTAGGTATTAGCCCACCAGAAGAAATGCCTTTGCAATCGTTTAATTTTTCACCTGGTTTAAGCGAAGAACAACAAAAGATTTTGACCAAAGCCTTATCCTCTAAAGATTACTTTTTATTGGTAGGTCCTCCGGGTACTGGAAAGACTAAATTTATGCTTCGTGAAATGGTTCGATATTGCTTACAAGAAACGGATCAACAGATTTTATTATTGGCCTATACCAATCGGGCGGTAGACGAAATATGCGAAGCAATTGACGATTTTGCCCAAAGTGATTATTTTAGAATTGGTTCTAAATCCGCTACAGGAAAAGCGTTTCAAGATCGACTCCTCAATTCGAAAATTGCAGGTATTAAATCTAGGAAAGCCTTAAAGGAAATGATCTTAAAACATCGGATTGTGGTTTCTACGTTAAGTTCAATGAATAGCCGAGCAGATTTACATCAACTCAAAAAATTTGATACGGTGATTATTGACGAAGCTTCTCAGATTTTAGAACCAATGCTTTTAGGTTTATTGCCCAAAGTCAAACGCTTCATTTTAATTGGAGATCATAAACAATTGCCCGCAGTTGTGATGCAAGATAAAAAAACGTCAGCGGTCAAAGATGAAAAATTGCGATCTATCGGATTGATCAATAGAAGAAACGCTTTATTTGAACGACTGTTTTTATTATGCAAAGAAAAAAACTATCATTGGGCTTATGACATGTTGAGTCATCAAGGTAGAATGCATAAAGATATTTCAGCATTTCCCAATGAAAATTTTTATCATGGGGAATTAAAATTATTACCCAAAGCATGTGATTTAGAAGGATGGCAACATGCGCCTTTGTCCTTAACACCTTTAAGTGATGACCCCATTGATTTAATGATTTCGAAGTACCGCCTTTTTTATATTTCTACAGAAATTGATGAAGCTAATGGCAATAGAAAAACCAATGAAGATGAAGCGCAAAAAGCAGCCTTACTTTGTCAAAAGTTTCTAGATACTTATGAAAAAAATGACCAAGAACTAAAGCCAAACGAAATTGGGATTATTACTCCTTATCGCGCGCAGATTGCCCAGATTCGAAAAGCATTAAATACTTTAAGTCCAGCATTTAAAGACATTACTATTGACACGGTAGAACGCTACCAAGGCGGCGCTCGAAAAGTAATTATTATTTCACTTTGTTTAAATACAATAAGTCAACTTTCTGGTTTGGTCTCCCTTTCTGATGATGGAAAAGTAGATCGAAAATTAAATGTAGCATTAACACGAGCAAGGCACCATTTGGTTATTTTAGGAAATGAAGCCTTATTAAATCAACAAGAGATTTATGCAAAATTAATTGCATCTATCGCTCGATAAATATTAATCTTTTTCGCCTTCTTCGTACACTTTACGTACCGCTTTACTCACATGTCCCACTACATTTCGATTAAGTGAAAGAGGTAAAATATATTCTTTTGTTGGATGCATAACCATTCCTGCTAAAGCATAGGCTGCGGCTAGTTTCATTTTAGGAGAAATCACTTTTGCACCAGCGGATAATGCACCATGAAAAATACCAGGAAAGACCAATACATTATTGACTTGATTTGGGAAATCAGAACGCCCTGTTCCTACAATAGCTGCCCCTCCAGCGTAGGCATCTTCAGGCATGATTTCAGGAATAGGATTGGCCATCGCTAGAATAATAGGATCGGTGTTCATAGTACGTACATCTTCAGTAGTTAAAAGATTACCTACACTGACTCCAATAAATACATCCATATCTCTAACCACTTCCTTTAATTTACCCTTTTTATTATTTGGATTAGAATAGGAAAGTAATTCTTTTTTAATTGGAGAAAGGTTATCCCGATCTCTATGGATGGCACCTTTGCTATCACAAACAATCACTTCTTTTACAGCAATACAAACAGAGTCATCAAAATTAATACAACGGAGTAATCGCGTAATGGCAATTCCAGCTGCCCCTGCCCCATTAATTACAATTTTTAAATCTTCGAGTTTCTTTCCAGTCACCTTACAAGCGTTAATTAAAGCAGCCAATAAAACAATCGCGGTACCATGTTGATCATCATGGAAAACGGGAATTCCTAGATTTTGAAGTCGTTCTTCAATTTCAAAACAACGCGGCGCAGAAATATCCTCTAAATTTATACCTCCAAAAACAGGAGCAATTCGGCGAACGGTTTCTACTATTTCATCTGTGTCTTGTGTATCTAAACAAATAGGGAAAGCATCAATTCCTGCAAATTCTTTAAACAAAACGGCTTTTCCTTCCATTACAGGAATAGCAGCTAAAGGTCCAATATTTCCTAAGCCTAAAACTGCCGAACCATCAGAAACTACCGCAATCGTATTTCCTTTTAAGGTAAGATTCATAGCTTCTTCTGGCTGCTCTGCAATTAATTTAGATGGTCCCGCCACTCCAGGAGAATAAGCTAAGGAAAGATCTTCTTGTGTTATCAATTGCACACGACTTCGGATCGCAATTTTTCCTTTAGTTCGGCGGTGCATAGCTATAGATTCTTCGAAAAAATTTGACATGATTATTCTTTTTAAGTTCGCTCTAATTTTAGTATTGAATATACTATAAGTTTATAATAAACGGATTATCTCTCCACAAGGTAAGTATAATTTAAATTCCATTTTTTTTAGCGCTTTTTTTTCGTTATATTAGACAAGACATTTAGGTAGAAAATTGAAGATTAGTTATTGAAGTAGTTTAAAAAATTGCCAGTAGTTTACAAGCCTATCTTAGCCATCCGACTTTTCCTTCAATTTTCAAGTTACCATATAAACAGCTTCAGATTATGAAAAAATATCTATCCTTACTTACGTTTAGTTTAATAGGAATATTCTTTTCTAATTATTCCTTTGGTCAATTTGATATAGCTTCAAATCCAGATAAAATAAATTGTGATGTCACTGCTCGATTTATTTTTGAAGGGAAATGTTTAACTGAAGTTAGAGGAAGCTTTGTTGAAAACGGAGGCACCTTACAATTTCGAGATGATAAAATTGATCTTACCTTTCCTTGTACTCTAATTGAATCTAATACTACGACCAATATCACTTTGTTTGCCAAAGGTTTTGCCAATCTAGATTGTGCTCCCTTTGAAGATAGCTACACCTTTGAGTTAACTCCAAGTCAATTGGGAATAGAATTAGTCGATTTTTATGGAAAAATGGAAGATAATCAAGCGCGATTAACTTGGATTACCGCCTCAGAAACAGAAAATGATTTTTTCACGCTTGAGCGTAGCAAAGATGGATTGAATTATTTCGAGATTGAAAAAATTGCAGGGTCTGGAACATCAAACAATACCAATCGTTATGATTATTTTGATGAAAATGCCTACTTAGGCGTTTCATATTATCGGTTAAAGCAAACAGACTTCGATGGGTCTTTTGCATATTCTTGGACCATTACATTAATTAACGAACAAACTAAAGCAGATATCACTTCAATCTACCCAAATCCTGCGATTTCGACTGCTCCTTTTCATGTGGATTTTTATTCTCCAAATACCCAAGAAATAACACTCCAAATTTATTCATTGGTTGGAAAACAAATGTTGGATGAAAAGGTAGAATTAGCAAAAGGGCTAAATACATTAAATGTGAATATTGATCATTTAAGAAAAGGCTTTTATTTAGTAAAAATTATCACCTCAGATGATCGGCAGATTGCTTATAAGTTTATCGTAAGTAAATAAAAGATCTTATTTTTTTACTCCATTCTTACTAGGCTTATCTGCTCCATTGAGCAAATCTGATTCTTTGGCTTGCTCTACAAGTTCTAAGGGTAAACTTTTAGATGTTTTAGCTCCTAATTCACGAATTTTTTCTGCTTTACCTAGAAGATTCCCTCTACCATTAACCAATTTATTCATTGCACCATCATAAGCCTTTTGGGCATTCTCTAATCGTTTGCCTACTTCTCTTAAATCATCTACAAAATTGCAAAATTTGTCATAAAGCAAACCGCTATGCCTAGCAATCTCTAAAACACTTCGCTTTTGCTTTTCTTGCTTCCATATATAAGCCACTGTGCGAAGCGTAGCCAATAAAGTAGAAGTAGTCACGATGACTATGTTTTGATCTAAAGCATCTAAAAAGAATTTTTGATCTTGTTGTAAAGCCAAATTAAAAGCAGGCTCAATAGGCACAAAAAGCAACACATAATCTGGTGAATTGATTTCGTATAAATTTTGATAATTCTTACGACTCAAATCCTTGATATGATTCTTCAAACTTTCGAGATGACTTTGTATATGTCGATTTTTCCTAGATTCATCTTTTTCATTATAATAGGCTTCATACGCTTTTAATGAAACTTTAGAATCAATAATCAAATGTTTGTTTTCAGGCAAATTAATAATAAAGTCTGGTCGCTTTTGATTGCCATGATCATCCTTAAAACTATTCTGTTTATGATAATGAATTTGATGTTCTAAACCCGATTTTTCCAATAATAATTCAAGGCGCATTTCTCCCCAATCTCCTTGCATTTTAGATTCACCTTTTAAGGCATTGGCTAAATTATGAGCATCATCACTTAATTGCATGTTGAGCTCACGTAATTGTTCAATTTCCTTTTTCAAAGAAATCCTAGATTTACTTTCTTCCCAATATACCTTTTCTACTTTATCTTCAAAATCTTTAATCTTTTCTTGAAAAGGTTGTAACAAATGCGTCAACTGCTGCTTATTTTGAAGCGTAAATTTTTGACTTTTTTCTTCAAACAATCGATTCGCTATATTTTCAAATTCGATCTTAAATTTTTGCTGTAAATTGGCCACTTCTTCCTGCTGTACCCCCAATTTTTCATTGACTCCATGAAATCGTTGTTCCATCGAAGATAAATCCCGATTCAAATCTAATATCTCTTCTTGCTTTTTTTCTAAATCTTGATCCAACCGATCTCGATCATTTTTAACTTGAAGATAAATATCCTTAAATACATAATCCGATTCCAATTGCTTTTTGGTAATACTTTCGGCTTCCAATTTAAATCGAGAAATAAACCATGCCGCAATAAATCCGATCAATAATCCAACAAGTAAATATATGAGTTCCATAAGAAATGTTGATGTATTAGTCTGTAAACAATACGATTACATAACTAAATTAGTGAAATTCTTTTCGCAAACAAGTTATAAAAAAAATAAGATAGTCTAAAGCTTTCC
>JAHDCJ010000141.1 GCA_020629935.1 Saprospiraceae bacterium
TATTCAAGGGAGAAATAGGAACTAAAGGGAATCTGATTGAAGAAAAAGAATTTGATTTTTTGCATAAATATAAATCAAAACACGAAAGTTCAATTTATTATATCGCAAATCAATTTAAGATAGCGGTCAATTCTAATTGGGAATTTAAACTATAAAAAATGAATCTGTAGCTAATCGAGTAGACGGCGGGTCTGTTACAAAAAAGGAGTTATGTGCTTGTTTATTTCATTTCGTAGATCTTCTTCTCCTATTTCCAACTTGTGAATGCACTAAAAGATTGTATTGCGTATAGGCAACTTGTAAGCTAGCAATATTTTCTTATCTTTATAAGAACTTGATGCTCATTTCGGGCACAAACAAAAGCAACCTGCCTATAATCACTGAACAACTGCATGGAGACCTTGCCGTTGGCAGAAAAACTAAATCAAAATGAAAACTAAAGCATTATTGTTTTTGCTGTTACTTTTAAGTATTCAGTCATTCGCACAATCCGATAAAGATTTAGCTTTTGATAAAGCGATGGAGGCCATTAAACTGATGGATGAAGGAAAACTTGATGAAAGTATCCTTCTTTTAGAAGAATGCAAAAAACTTGATCCCAAAAACATTAATTATCCTTATGAAGTGGCGCTGGCCTATGTATTCAAAAAAGAATATTCCAAAGCCATAAAAGAGTTAAATCGAATCAAAAAAGATAAAAAGACCAATAGTCAAGTCTTCCAACTCCTAGGAAATAGCCATAGCTTTTCAGGAAATCCTAAAATGGCATTGAAAACATATGCGGATGGACTAAAAAAGTTTCCTAAGGCTGGAAATTTATATTTGGAAACAGGAAATATATTTTTACACCAAGAAGAATATTCTAATGCCATTCAATTTTATGAGAAAGGAATAGATGTGGATCCCGAATATTCGTCAAATTATTATAGAGCCGCAGACCTTTTCTTACGTTCTTCAAATAAAGTACCTGGGATCATCTATGGAGAAATTTTTATGAATTTAGAAAGAACCACCGATCGAACGTTGAAAATGAGTGAAATGCTTTATGATACCTATAATGAATCCATAAAATTATCAAAAGATAGTTCGAGTATTGACTTCTGTGAAATCATATTCAATGCGGAAGATCTCCAATCAACCAAAGCACTTAAATTACCTTATTGTGCCATTTTTGGACAAAACTTTGTTTTAGCAACAATAGGTCAAACTGAATTAAACCTTCATAGTTTATCATTAATAAGAAGCTCCTTTATTGAATTTTATTTCCAAAAAGATTCGAAAGACTATCCCAATGTACTGTTTGATTATCATAAGTTAATGATTAAAGAAAAAGTCTTTAATGCTTACAATTATTACTTGTTTCAGATGGGGAATAAAGAAGAGTTTAATGTATGGGCAGAAGAAGAAAAAGAAGAATATGACCGATTTGTAAAATGGTATACAACAGAAGAAAATGAATTGAAATTAAACGCTAAAAACAAATACTTAAGGACTCAATATTAAACCCAACACCTTTTTAAATTTTAAGAATAATGAGAAGAAGTAGGTTGCCAACCTACTATTAAAACAATAAACATGAGACAACTCCTCCTGCTTTTTATAGCGCTTATCTTTCTTGTCATGGCATTATCTTGCAATAACCAAGGAAATGGGAATATCTCTGCTAATGAATTGAAGAATATCCTTGAAAGAGAAAAGAAAAATCAAGATCGAGCTAAATATGGGGGGCACCAGGCTGAAATTGAAATTATTACAAACCCACAGAAAGTTCAACATCTTAAAAATTACATTAGTAGGAAAAAATCGGAGGAAAGAAAAAAAGCATTAGCCAAAAGTCAAAACAAAACACTAGTTGAAAGATATAAGACTGGAGACCAATCTGCGATTCCACAGATCATAGAAACCTTAAAAGGTCAAGACCTAAAGGCAAAAAAAATGATCTATCATCATTTAAGTAGACGATACGATGAATCCGATAATTATCAAATCATTGAACCTGAATTAATAAAGGCTATTTTAAATAATATAACTTTACCAGAAGAGGAAAATCAGGTTATTCAACTAGCTGGGTTTATGAACTTAAATGGACATCTTGAAATTTTTGAAGAAAGATTGCTTTCTGGAAAATCGAAAGATGAAAGTCGATTGATGTATTGGTTAGGGAAAGAAGGTAGTAGTCTAAAATCATTGGACTATTTTGAAAAAATAATATTAGCAGAAGACTTCAAATTCGATGAAAATCACAACATGATGTCTGGGATTGAAGCGTTTGCAAAGAACGGAACATCTGAAGCTAAAGAAAAAGCATTGGAAATTGCTTTAGCCATCTACCATAAAAAAATCATTCCCGCAAAAAAGTTTGAAGAAATGAAAACGATTTGGTCTTCAGCAAATCCAGCGATTGATCTCACTAAAATTTTGCTAGAATCTACAGACCAAAGAGTTATCCCAATAGCCAAACAATTTATCAAAGAAGAAATAAGCGTAGACAAAGCGTTAGTAGCCTTAATTCAACTCGAAGCTGCTCCCCCCAAAGATTTAATCTTTGAATTTTTAAAGAAGGAAGGCCCTTTTTTTGATGCCCTTCATCTGGCTACTGAATGGTATAAAATTTCGAAAGATAAAAAAATAGTAGAAACCATCTTAATTGAATTTGAAAAAAGGGACAAGCATCCTGATAATTTGATTGACCGTTTAGTTTCTGCCCTAATAGCTATGGATGCTACTGAATATTTTTCAGAATTAGATGCGATTATTAAAAATAAACAGTTGGCGGAATTGATTTCCAAACAGTATCGCATGGCTGCAGCCTCCATTGAAAACGTTGCGGAGGATTTATATAAGTTTGGAGTTATCGCAAATCCCATTTCCAATGAAATAATAGAAAAAGCGAAAAAAATATCTGAAGCAGACGAAATTGAGGGAGATATCTATAACCTATTATATGTTTCCAACTTATATCAATGGTTTGATGCAGAAGTAGGGATTGTGCCCGTAGATTATGACGACTTAATTCTTCAGTTTGCTAAAAATAGTAATGGAAAACTTAAGGACATCGAAGTATGGATGGATGCAGATATGGACAAAGACTACCATGTGCAATACCAAATTTTTGTATCAAATAATGATAGAATTTATATCATGTCACCAAAAGATATTGGAGATTGGTATGATATAGAGATGACCTTGAATTTGATGAATACCATTGCGAAAGATGCGAATCTAAAAGAACGATTTGTGCTTATTAAAACAGGAGATCAAACGGTTCAGATTCTTTTTGGACCAAGGCACAATGTGAATCAGTTTATTGAAAAGTATAACATATAAGATTAGATTAATCGACAGAGATACTAATATTTAAAATATTCGAATAAAGGTATAAAAGGGTTCTAAACCATTCATTAAAAAAAGGAATATTGTTTTTTATAGTTAGCATGGTTTACACCAAAAAAGCAGCATAAGATTTCTTTGCATAAATTTTAGAGAATTAATAAGGAAGATTGGATTTTATTAAAAAAAAGCTATAAATTGGAATTCTACACTAGCATCTCACTTACTCCGACTTTCATTTTTTTTCAATAAAAAAAAGTCTTATCATTTTTTAGATTTTGCCTTACCGCAAATATCTCCCAGCAATTGTTCAAGTTGATAGTTTTTATCTCATTCTTTAGGAAAACTAAACGTTTCATCTATAATGAAGAAGATCAATTCGTTTTCTTTATTAAGGAATTATAGAATTTGCAAGGAGCAAATTTTATAACTATCAAAATTATTTTATTATACCATTAGCTTTAAAAAAATACAAAATGTCCTTTAAAAACCTTTTTCTGTTATTTTCTATTTTACTTTTTCATTCTTCTTTACTATCCCAACAAGTATATACAGCACCCGCTCCGAATTGGGTTAAGAAGTACGATGCTCTTTTTATAATTGATACTAATCAAATTAAAAAAATTTATACTGATGGCAACTCCATGAAAATTTATCAGGAAGTTCAATTAAATGTAGATTTAGATGAAATGTATGTAAAAGGAGTGAATAAAATTACCAATGAAAAGCAAAATTACGATCAAATAATTCTTAGGCACTCTCCAAAAGATACTAAACGAAAAATCGTATCCGTTTCATTGGTTAAAGATAATAAAGAGCTGGATATTTCAAAGCATCTTAATTGGACAGAGTCTATTTCTAATGAATATGTATTCAACAAATTATGGGAATCTGAAAAAAATGTAAAGTTTACTATTGACAAGATACAAAAGGGTGATTTGTATAGTTTAAGTTATTTTGACAAATCACTTAGAGATGATGCTTCCTTCGACGAAGGTCTTTCGTTTTCCTGTCCAGATAGCTCATTGATAAATTTTCGTCTACTATCAAAAGAACCATTAAAATTCAAAACCTTTAATGGGTTCCCTTCCGTAAAAGTAATTCCACATGACGTGTATTTTGAATACGTAGCGACAGGTGTGGCTATCACTCCTTATAAAAGGGAAACGCCTAAAAACTTTTATGATTGGCCTTTTATCATTATGTCAAAATACGAATCCATAGACCAAGTCGGTCTTGCATATAAAGATCAATTCAATGTAGATTCCAAGTCAAATCAAATGCTTGATAGCCTGTATAAAAATCTAGTTAAGGAAGAAAAAAATGATTCTTTAAAAATTAAAACCATTATTAACTATGTTCAAGACACCATGGTTTATCAAGATTATGGCTTAGTTCGTTCTTACTCCCCCGATTGGTGTATCCAAGGAAATCGGGGCGATTGTAAAGCTAAAACATTGATTGCGGTTGAACTATTCAAAAGAGCAGGAATCAAAGCCTATCCAGTATTAGTTAATCTGCCCGAATATCCAAGGCAACTCGATGCTATTCCGTCCATCTTAAATTTCAATCATGTAATTACTCAATTTATCTTTAATAAGGACACCATTTTAATGGACCCAACCGCTACAAATCAAACCGATAAACTGGGCGCTTATCCAATTCCAAATCATGGAAAAAGTTTGGTTATCTATGATGACCAAATAGTGGTTAAATCTATCCAACCTCACAATATTGGTAAAGTTGTTATTATAGATACCATTTCAAATCAAGTCAAAAGAAAAGTAATTTTAAATGGTGAAATTTTACAAGAATATAGAACATCAAATTTTTACTCCAACGTTCAAGAATCGATTTTTGAATATAAATTTAATAAAATAAATACTAGGAATCATGCGATCCACGATTTTTCTGAGTTCGAATATAGCTCGGCACAAAGAAGCAAATTAAATAAACAATTTTATAATTCCGTCTCTCAGGATTCCTTAGTTATCACACAAAAAATGTTTTTTCCTGATTCTTTAGCCATACCTTTCTTAAAAACTAATATTCGGGGTGGAAGGTTCTCCTCCAGTTATTTTTCATCGGATAATTCAAAAATAATAGACTCTTTATATACTGGTCCTATCTCCCTTAAATATGTCAATCAATCTACTGCTGCCACTTATATTAAAGATAAAATCCCCTTGCAAGAAATTCATCTTGACACTATTAATACCGATTATAAAATTGAAACCGAATTTGGTTATTATCATTGTAAAATCTTTGAAAATGAGACCTCTGTTGAGGTTAAACAAGATATTTATATATTTGGTGAATTGCCGACATCCCGTTTGCATGAGCTCGACGATTTTAAAACGGCAATGAAAACGCATCAAGAATTAATTGCCGACATCTTGTTAGCAAAAGAAGAAAAAGAAGAAGCCTCCGAGCAGACAAATTATGATTGGGTTAAAACGGGTTATTTTCAAAATACCGAAAATGATGACGAAAATATCCATATTAAAAGGACAAAGAAACATCAAGTTGAAATAAACAAAAAAAGTGGCGTGAAAATAAAACTAAAAATAGATTGGTTTGATGAACGACATTATAAACTGATTTTTGTAAAAGGAAATGCACTTTGGGACAAGAGCCCCAATTCGAATTCCACCCCCAATTTATATGTAAAAATCATTGAATTCGGTGAAGACTACTATGTGTACAAAACTCGATTTGAAGGAGAATCAAGGTATGGCCCAAAAACTTTAATACGAAAAATGAAGAAATCAGATTTTTAATATTGGAAGAGGCAGCTTTACTAAGCTCTTGAATAAGGTTTAGAGTAAATAATTAGGAATGTACCCTACTTTTCAATTTTATCATAGAAAATTTTAACTATTGGAAAAACTAAATAATAAAAGTATTACTTCAATCTTCATGAAAATGATATTGGTATTGATTTTCTTGAACAGTGGCTGTAGGAAAGAAAAATCACTTGAAAACATGACTACGGCAATCAATAATAAATTCTGTGCTTGTTATAAACAAGTGTTAAATTCAGAGAAAATAAATACCCACATGGAACGAAGATTTTATTGTGGGGATCTAGCTAGAAATAAATACAGAACGTTCATTGAATCTGTAGAGGCTACACCTTCTAAATATAAAGAAGAGGAACTCGATGTATTTTATAATTCAATTACTCATAATGAAGCCAACCATTGTATTCATGCTAAAAAAGATTTTTTGGAGGAAGGATTTAATTCCTCAAATTTAAATGCAAAACTAAGACTCGATTTTGAAAAACTAATTGGGACTAGTTTCAACTTATCGTCTCCTTTAGATTGTTTTAAAGATAAAATAATATCAGATTTAGCCGAAAATCCCAACATTAATATTTTTGATATAGAAACCGAAGCATTAGATAAGCAATTTATTATGGAAAAATCAAAAGCATTTATGATAGATTGTTTTATTGAAAACAGTAAAAATATCGGTACAGATGATGTAGTTTTTTTTGACAAAAAATATTTCTTTGAGCTTAGTTCAAAAATAGTGGAAGAGAATAAGAATGATGAGTTTGATGTTAAAAGGTATATCGAATGTATTTTTGAAAAAGTCAATGGAAAAATCACGAGTAAGGAATGGGTAAACATCATAGACGACTTAGAAGATTCAACCAATCCATTTTATAAGGAATGTTATCAAGTATCGCTTTTCGAAAAATAAAAAAATCTGCTCTGCAAAAAAGCATACCAACTAAGGGTTCATATTTGGATATACCTACGCCAAGTTTATGTCTTCAAGTAAATTAAACTGTAATAGTCAAGACTTGATCTGACATGGGGTATAAAAAAGAGCTTAATTATCGTCAGAAAAATCTTGTTTTAAATCAGGCTTCTTCACTGACCAAACCCTCGGGTTGGATGCCTAATAGGGATTTGTCCACCTAATATGCTCCATCTGCCCGCCAAGGTAGCTCATCAAGTCGTTTTTTCTTCTGAAAATTCGAAAATTAAAGGACAACCTCATTTCAGTCGGAGACAATAACAAACGTACGAACAACCCTGTTACAAAAAAGCGAATTCTAGAAACAATTCTAACACCCTAAATTATTAATTTCCCATATAAAAAAACAGCTATATAACCTTTTTTTGTATATTCACTTTTCTTTAATACGAAAAGGAAAAAGGTCTCTTTGTTCAACTAAAATAAACTTCATCCAAATGAATTTAACTCCTAAAACAGGGGTCTTGGGCAGGCGTCTTGCCGCTCATTTGCTACGTCGCACCTCTTACAACATCACCAAAGCCCGCATCGATGCTTTTGCGGCAATGACTGTGACTCAGGCTGTTGATGCGCTCATGACGGTACCCCCGATTACAGTACCAGAACCTATAGCATATGACACAGGCTTACCTTGGATCAATTGTGGCACTTTGCCTTCTTCCTGCAACACACCAACAACAATATCAAGCTCAAACCAGCGAAACACAGTCGTTTACTGGTGGGAAAACGAGGCTTTACTTGACACCTCTATCAGTCACAAAATGCAGTTCTTCCTACACACCTGTATGACAGTAAGCATGCGGTTTGGCAGTCCCGCTCAGTTTTTTGATCATCTTGGACTCTTACGTTACAGCGCGCTTGGAAACTACCGAGTTTTTGCGAAAAAGATGACACTGGACGGAATCATGATCGATTATCTCGATAATAAAGATAATGATGTTGGTAATCCGAATGAAAATTATGCGAGGGAATTTTTTGAGTTATTCACGATCGGGAAAGGCCCGCAAATAGGGCCAGGCGACTATACTAACTATACCGAAGCCGATATTCAGGAGGCCGCCCGTGTTCTTACAGGGTTTAAGGAAGATAATTCCAGAGACACCTATTTTGATGTAGATACTGGTCTGCCTACAGGTTGGGCAAATTTTTCTAGACATGATACGGGCAATAAAACGTTTTCCGGAGCTTTTGGCAATACCGTCATTACTGGTGCCGTAGACGCTGCTGATATGCATCGCGAACTGGACGATTTTATCAATATGATTTTTGCTCAGGCAGAGACAGCAAAATACCTCGTCAGAAAGATATACCGATTTTTCGTTTCTTATAAGATTGATGCCACTATAGAAACTAACATCATCACGCCGCTAGCTACTACGCTTCGCGACAGTGACTATAATTTGGAAGCCGTTATGCGCGATCTGCTGAGTAGTCAATATTTCTACGATGAAGCGGATGGAGATGCAACGAACAACTTCATCGGCAGCCTTATTGTTTCGCCATTGGAGATGACCTTGCAGACCGTTTCCCGTATTGGAACAACGGTGCCAGATGTGAATGTTGATCAGGTAGACAACTTCCAATTCTTCCATAGACTAAAATCCAAAATATACGACAAGGTTGATTTCCAATTATTCGACCCGCCATCAGTAGCTGGTTATCCTGCCTATTATCAGGAGCCCGGTTATAATCGCCTTTGGTTCAACAGTAGTACCATCATCGGGCGGTACAAGTTGCCAACGCAGTTGTTTAGTATCCAGAATAACATGGTCAACTCTACGCTTTTTGATTTGGTGACTTGGGTGGAGAATACGGTTTCTATTCCGTCTCAGGCATCATTTGTGGTTACAGAAATTTTGGAATTGTTCTTTACTGAGAAGGAAGCTGCTGATCGTTTTGACTACTTCCTCCATACCGTTTTCATGGACAACCTTCCGCTAGATGACTGGACTTATGAGTGGGCTGATTATTTGGCAACAGGTGTGAAAACTGAGGTAGAGTTAATCATCTCACGCTTTATGGAAGCCGTGCTTACCTCTCAGGAATTTCAATTAAGCTAGTTGAGCAATGCTCAATAATTGCTCTTTATTAATTGTTAATTATTATTATAATGAATCGTAGAAAATTTTTTAAATTAACCGTTCCTGCTATCCTATCACCAATGATGCTGAACGGATCTCCAATGAAAATGTTTACCAGCCAGCGCATCTATAAAATGTTGGCTTGTCAGGGTGTCGGTGATCGTGCTCTAGTCATGATTCAACTCGGTGGTGGAAATGACGGACTAAACACGCTTATTCCGCTGGATCAACACGCTGCTTACAAGGCATTGCGACCCAATATTGGCTTAAATACTTCAGGTGCAGGCGCCTTGCTCAACCTAGATAATACCTTACCTATTGCTGATCAAATTGGCATTCAACCCGCAGCTTCTGCACTCAAGGATCTTTACGATGCAGGCAAGGTAAATTTAATACAGGCTACGGGCTATCCCAATCAAAACCGTTCTCACTTTAAGGCTACAGATCTCTGGTTTACGGGAGGCGATTCTTCTCCTACCAACTTCAATAAAACGAGTGGCTGGATGGGTCGTTTTCTTGACTACGCCTTCCCAGGTTCTATTGGCAACCCGACATCTAACATGCCTGATCCTTTGGGCATTCAACTGGGCGATTCGGCTCCTGCTATTGGGTTCAACTCCTTGTCTGGCAGTACTGCGATCAACCTGACGAAGACGGATGTTTCCGGGTTTTACAATACTGTTTCCGAGCTTGGTCTTCCCTATCCAACGGTGATTCCTAATTCGGATATGGGACTTGAATTACAATATATTGTAGATACACAGGAAAGTGTGAGTGTGTACGCACAGCGCATTTCTGCCGTGTTTAATGCAGGAAATAACCTAGCCACTTATCCAGATACAGACTTGGCCAACCAACTTCAATCTATCGCAAGACTTATCAGCGGAGGTTCTAAAACCAAAGTCTTTTTGGCCAGAATTGGTGGTTTTGACAATCATAATAATCAGGCAGATTCGTTAGATCCATCTATAGGCAAACACGCTGAACTATTAAAAACTTTATTCGATGCCATCAAGGCATTTCAGGAAGATTTGGGTCTTTTGGGTATTGCTGATCGGGTCATGACGGTGACGTTTTCCGAGTTTGGTCGTAAGGCTATCGAGAATGGAAACTTCGGCACGGATCATGGTAATCTTGCGCCTATGTTTGTAATTGGCAATGGGGTCAATCCGGGCATCACAGGTACGAATATTGATCTTTCTGCAGTGAACAATGGACTTTTGACAGGCTTGCAAAATGATTATCGCCAGGTTTTTTCCACGCTTCTTCAGGATTGGCTGGGCGGTAGTAATGATGTAATGGCTGCTGCTGAGTTTGATAGTTTTGTAGGGCAAAAACTGCCGATTATTGACAATGACGCTATAGTTGATCCCAACTGCTATATTTCTAACTACCTGCCAATAGAATTGACGTATTTTGAGGCAAAGGTAATTGATAATACCTCCGTTAATTTGAATTGGGAAACGGCAACGGAGATTAATAATGATTTTTTTGAAATTCAACGTAGTGAAAATGGTATTGATTTTACCACGATTCATACGGTGCCTGGTCGTGGCGGATACGGCATTTCTACGTCTTACTCTGAGGTGGATAAAAAGCCTCTTCAGGGAGTTTCTTATTACCGGTTGAAGCAGGTAGATTTTGATGAAAAATTCAGCCTTTCTCAGATCGTAGCAGTAAAAATTGAATTCGGGGAAAATCTTTTCATCAAAAACGTTCGTGTATATCCGAATCCTGCTGTCTTTGATTTCAATCTGGTCTTTACCTTAAAACGGGAGGCTGAATTGAATTTGGAAATTTATGATATTGAAGGGCATTTGATGCGTTCAGAGCAGATTGAGGCTGGTATGGGTTTCAATAAGTTAAATTATGATGTAAGCTCGTTTTCGAAAGGGGTGTATGTGTTGCGGTTGTATAATACGAAATTTAGTTATGAGAAGACTATGAAGGTGCAGGTACAGTAAGAATTTGAAGAATTGTGATTGATAGAGACGCATTGTGCAAAATGTCTTTACAATTCTTCTTATTCGATTGCGTTCTTTTCGGTCATTCTTTCAGGTTCTATTCTCCTTCGACTTATGAAGCTGATTTCTTTAAATGAGTCCGAATGATATTTTACCTTACCATTAATATAAATAATAGCCATAATAAGTACTAGGACAA
>JAHDCJ010000019.1:0-13093 GCA_020629935.1 Saprospiraceae bacterium
TATTTTTTATTAATCATATCTCCTCTATTTTTCTTTCCCTACAATCTGATAACTAATTCACTGTTTTACTATGATTTTTTTATGATGGACATGATTGCCTTGATTTTGATTCTGTAATTCTGATTACCAAATCATAGTCCATCCCACCAATCACAAAAAAATCATAGTAAAACTACTGCCCACTAAATTAAATAAAATATCAAAAAAATAAAATATTCCCTTAAATTACAAACCAAACATCAAAAATACTCATCCTCAAACTCGTATCCTATGCATAAACGCATATCTCTTTTACTCCTAATTTTTCCCTTTATATTAAATGCACAAAAGATGAACGCTTTATTAAAGTTAGACAAAGAAAGCCGATTAGTGTTATCAGAAAAAGGAGCAAGTCATTTTGCAAATTTAGCCTTGAAATGTGTAGATCAAGAATACCCGAACAAACTCAATCAGGTATTAAATAATGAAAAGGATTTACAAGGCCCCAAAGATTTACATCCTGCTTTTTATGGTTGTTTTGATTGGCATTCTTGCGTACATGGCACTTGGATGCTAATTCGTTTATTGAAAGAATTTCCCACATTGCCAGAAGCAAATGAAATTAGAAAAAAACTTCGAATCAATTTGACAAAAGAACATATTGCGGCTGAAGTTGCTTATTTCAAATCACCCGGAACGAAGTCTTGGGAACGAATGTATGGTTGGTCTTGGCTGATGAAATTAGCTGAAGAAATTCATGGATGGGATGATGCCGATGGCTTACAATGGCGAGGAAATTTAAAGCCTTTAGTAGAAGTGATTAAAGATCGATATTATGAGTTTTTGCCTAAACAAGCTTATCCCATTCGTACAGGCGTACATCCCAATACGGCCTTTGGTTTGTCCTTTGCCTATGATTATGCCATTAAAGCGAAAGATCAAAAATTTAAGACCTTCTTAGAGAAATATACACGAAAATATTTTATCCATGACGAAAATGCACCTACCACTTATGAGCCCAGTGGAGAAGATTTTTTATCAGCTAGTTTAGAAGAAGCTAACTTGATGCGACGAGTACTTTCTGCTAATGAATTTAAAACTTGGTTCAAACATTTTTTACCCAAAAAAAATATTCGTCATTTAGAAAAACCTGCTTCCGTCACCGATCGAACAGATGGGAAAATCGTACACCTCGATGGTTTAAATCTAAGTCGAGCATGGTGTTTTTATGGTATCGCAAATATACTCCCAGAAGGAAAATATAAGCAACATCTTATTGACGTAGCGAATGCCCATGTGGAGGTGACACTTCCTAATATTGCTGATGGAAATTACGAAGGAGAACATTGGTTGGCCTCCTTCGCAGTGTATACGTTAAGTGTACGATAAGTGAGTGGATACTTAACGCATGATTTTGCCAATGAATAAGTTTTGGTTTTGATTCTGTAATCTAAAATAATAAATCCCTTTAGGCAGCACCGTAGATAATTGAATATTCACTATGTTTTGTCCAATGGAAAAGGTCTGTGTACTATTCATGAGCATTCTTCCAGTGGCATCATAAAGCTCGGCAATAACCTCTTGCGCATGTGGCGCCTGAAGGTTTAACTGAAGTTGATTGCCTTTCCACGAATAATGATTAATTGCAAAATCATTTTTATCTTTAGTAAATCGAACATGTTCCATCTCGCTATAGGTTACTCGACCTTCAAAATCAATCATTTTCAATCGATAATAATTATTACCTAAACTTGGGTTTGTATCTTCAAATTGATAAGTAGATCGTTCGGAAGTTGTGCCTGCACCTTGTATCTTCCCAAGGGATTGAAAACCTATTTGATCTGTTCCACGTTCTATTTCATACCAAGCATTATTCTCTTCTGTAAGACTTGCCCAATTCAACAGGACATGATCTTTTTTCACTTCTGCTTGAAAGAAAGCTAATTCAACGGCCAAATTAAAGGCTGGACATCCCCAGGCATTTTCTGCAATCTCAGGATGACTCACATAAGGGTTTTTATTTCCTTGATAAGTCTCAATATCTAAATTTCGTTGAATTTCTACAGCAGAAGGAGGGTCAGTTTGATGCCAATCACAAAGGGTGTTGAGATCTCCTACATCGGTAATTACTCCGCCTTGAGTTGGGTAGACCGTATAAAAATAAAAAATAGCCCTTGCTACATCGCCTTTATGATCCTCTCTTGGTTCGAACCGATTGGCAGGATTTGACCAATCGCCACTCGTTACATTAGATTCACTATATTCTTCAATAAGTGTGGTAGGAATAGTGGCTTGAGAACTGGCTAAACGCATCCATTTTTCAGTATCTGTATCTACAATTTCATCAAAAGCAAAATTAGATCGTTCTGAATTCCAATCTCCATGTGTAGGAAATAAATGATGAATATCAGACCGCATGGGTTCATTAGAACTAAAAAAGCTTTGAGGTACGGTATGTTCACAATTGATTGGATTGGGAAAAGTGATTTCATTCCCATAAGGATTCGTTTGATTGAAACCAGAATACACACAATAAAGTACCCCTGATTTATTATCAATAAAAGCATACATTTTTTCTCTAGCTGTACTATAACCTAGTTGGTTATGATAGGAATCGTACCAATTGGTTTTTAGCCATGAACGAAAGGTAGTACCTGTTAGGTTGGTCGGTGGTACTGGTTGAGAAAATGCAGTGGATATTGCAAGTATCCAAAGGAAACAAGGTAAAATGAATTTCATAAAATAAGAGTTTATTGGTTAGGGGCATCTAAGAAAACCAATAAATTTAATTCCTCCAAAGCAAAAAATGCTAAAATCTAACAAGGTTAATGATTATGACAAAATTAGGACGATTTGTAAGCTAGGTGTACTACTTATTTATTTTTGAGGTAAATAGATTTTGACCCCGGTGATGTAATTGGAGATAATAGATCCCATGAGGAAGCACAGAAGGCAATTGCATTTGAATCTCGTTTTGTCCTGAAGCGAGTGCTATGGTTTGTTGTGTGATTAATCTTCCTAAAGCATCATAGATGACGACTTGTGCATCTTGATTAGTTGAAGATTGAAATTTAAAATTTATTTGGTTACCATTCCATTGATAATGATGGAGAGCAAATTTTGCTTGGTCCTTTATAAATTGTACATGTTCAATATCACTATAGGCGATTTTTCCTTCAAAATCAACCATCTTTAATCGATAATAGTTATTGCCTTGAAACGGTTCGATATCTTCAAATTGGTAGGACGATCGTTCGGAAGTAGTCCCCGCACCCTCTATTTTTCCTATTGATTGAAATCCTATCTCATCCGATCCACGTTCGATTTCATACCACGCATTTTCTTTTTCAGACATAGAAGTCCAATTCAATAACACACTTTCATCTTGACTTTCTAATTGGAAATAAACCAACTCAACGGCTAAGGTAAAAGCAGGACAACCCCAAGCATTTTCGCTAATTTCGGGATGACTGATAAATGGATTTTTATTGCCTTGATAAAATTCAACATCTAAATTTCGATGTATTTCTGCGGTGGAAGGTGGATCAATTTGATGCCAAGTACAAAGCGTACTAAGATCAGCTACCGCACTAATTGCTCCAGCTTGTGTAGGATACATCGTATAGAAATAAAAAATAGCCCGAGCTAAATCTCCTTTATGATCCTCTCTAGGTTCAAAACGGTTTATTGGATTAGATTCGGATTCACTATAGTCATTAATTGAACTTGTTGGAATAGTGGTTTGCGAGTTGTCTAAAAGCATCCATTTGTCCGTAGCATTATCAGGAATCTCGGCGAAAGGATGATTAGATCGGGTAGAATTCCATGAGCCATGTACAGGAAAAAGATGATGAATATCCGATTTCATAGGTTCATCGTAGTTGAAAAAGCTTTGGGGTACGGTATGCTCACAGTTAATAGGATCAGGGAAAGTAATTTCGTTTCCAAAAAGATTAGGTTGATTAAAACCAGAATACACACAATAAATGCGACCTGCTTTATTATCAATGTAACCATACATTTTTTTTCTGGCCGTATTATAACCCAATTCATTATGATAGGAATCATACCAATTGGTCTTTAACCACGTTTTAAAGGTAGTTCCTGTAAGATTAGTTGGTGGAGTACTTTGACTAAATATCGTTTGAAAGCAAAGAAGTCCTATTGTTGTAAGTAGAATTTTTTTCATGATATAACCTTTTCATTTTTTTGGATTTACTAAGTAAGGCCATTAATGATTCGAAGTCAAAACTGAAAAGGATAGAAACTTGACATGGATAAAAGGAGAAATACAGGCTTGAAAAAGGAAATAAAGGAACTTTAGCACTAAAAATGAGGTTAGATAATTAGAAGCTAAATATTATGATTTTTCAAAATTTTCCTAATTTTTTTCATAAAAGCCTATTAACCTGCCTTTAGGTGGGGTCTATTCTTATTATAGAGTATCAATTCTCTTGCTGTTTTTTCTTTTAATCCTTAGCTTTGCATCCTGTGAAGCCAGAGGGCTTTTTTATGATTAAAATAATATCAATGATAAATATTACGCTTCCGGACGGCAGTGTTCGGCAATATGAATCTGGAGTGAGTGCGATGGATATAGCACTTTCTATTAGTGAAGGTTTAGCGCGAAATGTGATTTCGGCTAAAGTAGATGGAGAGGTTTGGGATACCGACCGTTCGATTGAAAAAGATTCAGCAGTCCAATTACTAACTTGGCGAGATGATGAAGGTAAAAATACCTTTTGGCATTCCTCTGCGCATTTGATGGCAGAAGCCCTGCAAAGTCTTTACCCTGGAATAAAATTTACCATTGGACCAGCCATTGAACGCGGATTCTACTACGATGTAGATCCTGGAGAGCACAAAATATCTTCAGAAGATTTTAAAAAGATCGAAGATAAAATGCTTGAACTCGCACGTCAAAAAAATACCTTTGAACGCAAAGAAGTTTCTAAAGCAGAGGCTTTGGCTTTTTATAAAGGAAATGAATACAAAGAAGAGTTAATAAATGACTTGGAAGATGGCACCATTACCTTTTACACACAAGGAGACTTTACCGATTTGTGTAGAGGACCACACATTCCACAAACTGGAATTATCAAAGCCGTAAAATTGATGAATGTCGCTGGGGCTTATTGGCGTGGAGATGAAAATAATGCACAACTTACCCGTATTTATGGCGTGAGTTTTCCAAAGCAAAAAGAATTGACTGCTTACCTTCATCTTTTGGAAGAAGCTAAAAAACGAGACCATAGAAAATTAGGTGCAGAACTTGAACTGTTCATGTTTTCTGAAAAAGTGGGAGCAGGTTTACCAATTTGGTTACCTAAAGGAACGGCTTTGCGTACGCGGTTAGAAGATTTTTTGAAAAACGAACAAATCAAACGTGGGTATAAACCTGTGATTACCCCACATATCGCAAAGAAGGAATTGTATGTAACTTCTGGACATTATGAAAAATATGGGGAAGATAGTTTTCAACCGATTATGACTCCAAGAGAAGGAGAGGAGTTTTTATTGAAACCAATGAATTGTCCACATCACTGTGAGATTTATGGTCATCGTCCTCGGTCGTACAAAGAACTTCCATTACGGATTGCAGAATTTGGAACCGTTTATCGTTATGAGCAGAGTGGAGAGTTACATGGCCTTTCTCGGGTACGTGGATTTACACAAGATGATGCCCATTTATTTTGTACACCAGATCAATTGAAAGATGAGTTTTTAGGTGTATTGGATTTAACTCGGCATGTATTATCTAAAATGGGATTTGAAGATTTTACGGCTCAAATTTCATTGCGTGATCCGAACAATCCAGATAAATATATCGGCTCAAAAGAAAATTGGGATAATGCAGAACGTGCAATTATCGAAGCTACTGAGGAAGTCGGATTAAAGACCACTCAAGTAGAAGGAGAGGCCGCTTTTTATGGTCCGAAATTAGATTTTATGGTTCGTGATGCATTAGGTCGATCTTGGCAATTGGGAACAATCCAAGTAGATTATAATTTACCCGAACGATTTGAATTGGAATATATTGGAAGTGATAATCAAGGGCACCGACCAGTGATGATTCACCGAGCGCCATTTGGTTCTATGGAACGATTTATTAGTGTATTGATTGAACATTGCGCAGGTAAATTCCCATTATGGTTGGCACCAGAACAATTTGCCGTGTTGCCCATTAGTGATCGTTTTAATGATTATGCCAAAACGATTGAAGAGACGTTAGCACCTTTTGATATTCGAGGGATTATTGATGATCGAAGTGAGAAAGTAAATCGTAAGATTCGAGATGCAGAAGTTCGCAAGATTCCTTTCATGTTAATCGTTGGGGAGAAAGAAGCGGCAGAAGGAAAAGTCTCTGTAAGAAAACAAGGCGAAGGCGATGTGGGCGTAATGACCATTGAAGAATTTAAAGATTATTTTCAGAAACAATTATAAGGAATAACAATTCCACAACTTTATTAAAAACGGATGATAAGCAGGTAGCTCGTCATCCGTTTTTTTTTATTTTTTTTACGAAGAAAATTAAGCAAGTTCGGATAATTCCAACCATCGATCTTCCTTGATTTCTAGTTCATCTTTTATCTCTGCAAGTTCTTTCCCAAAATCTGTCATTTGCTCTACAGTTAAATTAGGATCAGAAAACTTTTGTTCAATTTCTTTCTTTCGATCTTCTAATTTTTTGATGTCTTTTTCTACTCGTCGAAGTTCCTTACTTTCTTCATAGCTTAAACCACTTCCTCTATTTTCGGCTTGATGTTTCCAATTGGTTTTTTCTTTTTTGGGTTTTTCTATTTGTCTTGCATCTTGCTCTTGTTGGTCTTTCCATTTTCTATAATCCGAATAATTACCAGGATAATCTTTTATGGTTCCATCTCCGTTAAATGCAAAGAGATGGTCTACGACTTTATCCATGAAATACCGATCGTGTGATACAATGATCAAACAGCCTTGGAATTCCAATAAGAAATTTTCTAGGACATTGAGCGTAATAATATCTAGGTCATTGGTGGGCTCATCAAGAATAAGGAAGTTGGGGTTTTCCATTAAGATGGTCAACAAAAACAAGCGTCTTTTTTCTCCTCCACTTAGTTTACGTACAAAATTATAATGTTGATCTTTAGGAAATAAAAACCGTTCTAAAAGCATAGAAGCCGTAAGCTTTTTTCCTTTGGTACCTTGAATATATTCGGCCACTTCTCTTACGACATCAATCACCTTTTTATCTTCATTCAGGTTCATGCCGTCTTGAGAGTAATAACCAAATTTTACGGTGGAGCCAATTACTACTTTCCCCGCATCTGGTTTTTCATGTTGGAGCATGAGTCTTAGAAGAGTTGTTTTTCCTGTACCGTTTTTTCCTACGATTCCTACTCGATCATTCTTTTTAAATTTATAACTAAACTGATCTAAAATTACTAGGTCATCATAAGCTTTAGAGACTTGGTGTATTTCTAAAATTTTTCCACCGAGTCGAGAAAATTGAATTTCGATTTCAAGTTTATTTTCTTTGATTTGTTGCGAAGCCTTAGCTTTCAAATCATAGAATGAATCGATCCGAGCCTTGGCTTTGGTTCCTCTAGCTTTAGGCATTCGCCGCATCCATTCCAGTTCGTATTTAAGTAAACTTTTGGCCCGTGTGACCTCACGGAAAACCTGTTCATGTCGTTCGGTCTTTTTTTCAAGAAAATAAGAATAATTCCCTTTGTATTTAAAAAGATGTCCTCGATCTAATTCGATGATGGTATCACAAACACGTTCTAAGAAATACCGATCGTGTGTGACCATGAAAAGCGTCAAATTCGATTTGGAAAGGTATTGTTCTAACCATTCGATCATTTCTAAATCCAGGTGGTTAGTTGGTTCATCAAGGATTAGAAAATCTGGATTACTAATTAAGATACGAGCAAGTGCCAATCGTTTTTGCTGTCCACCCGAAAGCATTTTGATTTGTTGCTTTAGGTTGATAATATTCAACTTCGAAAGGATTTGTTTAATGGTTACGTCAAAATCCCATGCTTTGAGTTGATCCATTTTTTCCAATGCGCTTTGCAATTTGTCAGGGTCATTGATGAGCAAAGCTTCTTCGTAATTTTTGATGGCTTGTATGGTTGGATTATCCGCATCAAAAACGGCTTCCATAATGGTTTGATTATCTGCAAAGTCAGGACTTTGATCTAGAAAACCAACCGTAATATCTTTATGAATTCGAACCGTGGCTTGATCTCCGTCAGATGCATCAGAGCCCGCAATGATTTTAAGCAGTGTTGATTTACCTGTTCCATTTTTGGCGACAAAAGCCACTTTTTGGCCTTTATTAATTGAGAAAGAAAGATCTTCAAAAAGCACTTTCTCTCCGAAAGATTTGGTGATGTGTTCAACGGTTAAATAATTCATCTATAGGTTTGGGGAGAAGGTTTAATCAATGCAAAAAGATTCACCAGTTGGCAATGTTTCATCAAAGTCAGTACCGTTAAATTGTGAAGCGGTTACGCAAGTATTTACAGAACTCAAACAATGATCTTCAGGATTTGGAATGGTACAAACTTGTCCACGAAAATCAAATTCTTCTTCGTTGTATGTGGTGATTACAATTTCATATCCAAAAATACCTGTTTGGGTAGCGCCTTCAAATTTACCATCCCAAAATCCAAGTTCCATACCGTCAGTTACATTTCCACTACCTTCAAAAAGGGTTTTCTTTGTGCTTGAAATGGTTAAGGTATAAGATAAAACACCAAAGTTGGTAATTGGACCAAAAAGGTCATTAATTCCATCTCCATTAGGTGTAAATAAATTAGGAAGTACGCATTCTACATTACTTTCAATGTAGGTAAGTGGCGCATCCGTACAGCAGTTTTTCTTTAAGATTTGTTTTTTACAACTAAAAAAAAGTAAAGAATAACAAGTAATAAGAAGCAGATATTTTTTCATGTTAAAATTATAATTGTTGATTTAATTCTAAATCAAGCACAAGAAATGTACCGTAAAGGAATTATTCAAAAAGATTAATCTTCTAACCAGCTTAAGTAATAAGATTGATCTTCAATATTTGCGGCATGTTCAGTCATTAATAAAGGACGGAAGGTATCTACCATTACCGCCAATTCATGCGTTTCTTTTGCTCCAATACTTTTTTCTACTGTTCCAGGATGTGGACCATGTGGAATTCCTCCAGGATGTAAAGAAATCATTCCATGCTCTACGTGTTTTCTGCTCATAAAGTCTCCGTCTACATAGTATAAGACTTCATCACTATCAATGTTGCTATGATTATAAGGCGCAGGGATTGCTAAAGGATGATAATCAAAAAGTCGAGGTACAAATGAACAAATCACAAAGCCTCTAGAAGAGAAGGTTTGATGTACTGGAGGTGGCTGATGCACACGACCTGTAATGGGTTCGAAGTTGTGAATAGAAAAAGCATATGGATATACAAATCCATCCCAACCCACTACATCAAAAGGATGGTTTTGGTAGTGATAAGGATAAATCATTTCTTGTTTTTTGATGTAAAAAAGGAAATTCCCTTTTTCATCTTTTGGATTGAGGTTTTGTGGTTTTCGAATATCTCGTTCACAAAATGGAGCGTGCTCCATTAATTGGCCAAACTTATTTCGATATCGATTGGGCGTAATGATAGGGCTATAAGATTCGACAATAAATAATCGATTATCTTCCGACTTAAATTCTAGTTTGTAGGTTGTTCCCCGAGGGATTACGAGGTAATCGCCATATTCAAATGCGAGTTCACCATACATCGTATGTAAAATACCTTCACCTCGATGAATAAATATACATTCATCGGCATCTGCATTTTTAAAAAAGTAATCCGTCATGCTTTGTTTCGGTGCAGCCAAAGAAATGGAGCAGTCTTGATTGACTAAAACGGGTTTTCTACTTTTCAAATAGTCGTCTTCAGGTTGGATTTGAAAACCCATTAAAGAACGCGGTTTTAGTTGTTTATCATGAATAAGCTTAGGTTTTACTGAATAAGGCTCATCGACTTGCCGAATTTGGGTTGGCGCATTGCAATGGTATAAATTGGAGTGCAAATCAGAGAAGCCTTCGGTAGAAAACAATTCTTCATGGTATAATGATCCATCAGGCTTTCTAAATTGAGTATGTCGCTTCGGAGGAATTTCACCTAAACAATAATAGTGCATATGTCTCTTTTTTTGTAAAAATACGAATTAGTAGTGATAATACTATGATCCTAAGAAACAACTTCTATTCAATTATTTATTATAATTGAATAGATGAGGAATTTAGAGAGCAATGGAAAAGAAAATAGAGCTAAAGTCCAGCCATCTTATTAATCCCATCTACAATTAAATCAATCCCTTTGGGATAGTCCACATATCGACTACTTCGTTCGTCTCGGCCAAAGATACTAATGGTGACTACTTTCTTTTTATTGCCATATCGTACAGAAAGTCGGAGTGGAATAGGTAATGGATCTTGAGTCTTTCTATTGTGGCAAGAAACCGCATCACAATCATAAAAATTATCGTATTCAAAGAAATTTTGTTGTTCAATGAAACCAATCAATTTTTCTAAATCTTCTCGACTAATATCTTTTTTAGTTTTAGTTAATCCGTTATTTATACTTTCATATTCTCGAATCAATCGACCAGAGCCTTTAATTTGAGTGAAATTTTTTAGTACAGGATCTACGCCACCATAAAAGCCACCACCGACCATAGCAATTTCTATTAGGATAGGTTCGGGTTCTTTTTCAAATTTTTCGAGAAATTTTTCTGTTTTTAATGCTTTCTTCGCTTCTTTTTTTGTTTTTCTACGCGCTCGCCATCGTTCCATCAAGCGTTGTTGTCGCTCTTTTCGTACTCTTTTCGTATTCTCCGCTACCTCTTTTTCTTCCACTTCGATTTCAGGAAGTTCATCGGCGCTTTTTTCAAAAGGGGCATTATCTGAGTCTACACGTACAAAGTGATATTGAAAATCATTTTGACCTACACTAAATTCTAAAACTAATCGCTCTTCGGTAAGTTCAGGAATTCGCCACCAATTATTATTTCTAAAGTTGTAAAACAACTGATTTTGTCCTTCATTTAATTTCCATGTACCTTTTCTACGAATGCCATTTAAGTAAGATTCCCAAACGTAATCATATTTCAAATGCAAAAAATATTCATAAAATTCATCTGCGCGGTGGACATAAGTTTCTGTGGGCGCATTATAGGTATGGGTATATTGCCACTTCGTACCTGCTAGGTAATTCTCATCTACAGGAGGATAATCAAAAGCAGGAGGGATACTATCTGTTTGAGAATAGACAAGGGTAGAAAAAATTAAACACCACCCTAGAAAAAATATTTTATGGATTAGGTTGAGACGCATGATATTTTTTCAATGTGCTGCAAATTACAACATTGCAAGTAATCTAATGCATATTAAGTAAAAAAATATGTGGTAGATTCTAACAAGTTTTTATCGTTTATCCATTAAATCGAAATCCTGCGGTAATTAAGCCCATTCCTATACTTCGTTTGATTTGTACAGAAGGTTGATAGTTATTGGTTTGATAAGGGGTGTATATATCTTCTTTAAAGGTTTGAACCCAAGCAAAGTCAATCGACAGCCGTTCTTTTAAATATCCGGCTCCAAAGCTAAATTGATGTTTGTTTCCTGAAACAGAAATAATTTCTTTTTTATATGGAGATCCATAATAGGCATATCCGGCTCTCAATCGAAATTGACGCTTTGCATACTCTACTCCTGTTCGAAGATTCATCGCATGTTTGTAATTGGCTTGTACAATTGAATTAATTTCTTCTCCGTAAGGACCATCCGTAGGAAATTGATCTAAAAATATTTCCAATCGACCTTGTTTGTAATTTAGCCATTCTGCATCAAAGCTAACAAACCCAAAATTAGGCAAAATAACTGCTTGACTCGCAATTACACGCCAAGGCGTTCGGATTCCATAAGAATAGGCGCCTGGTGGTGATTCGGCAAAATTCGTTTGCTCCACATTCGTCATTGGATAAGTTAAGTTTGCTTCCATAGAAGTATTGTAGGCATCTGTTAAGCCATAGGTCGTCATAGAATGTAAGGCTAAACCCACTCGATATCGTTTTTTGACTTTGTAAATAGCGCCTAGTTTGAGATTAAATCCAGCTCCATTGGTAATTAAACTTTCGGTATACACCAATTGATTAAAGACAGGGATTGCATTTCCTACATCACTTTCTCTATAAGTGTTGGTTACATTATAACTTACCAAAGGAATACCAATACTCACTCCTACATATAATTTTTTCATAAAACGACCACCAACAGTCATGGTAAATTCTCCAATAGCTCCTCTTTTTTCTTGTATTATATTTTTTTCAACAGGTTGATTTAATTGAATATCTCGTAAACATGGACAATCACTGCCAATAGAATCCGCAGAATAGATTAAATCTGTATCTAAAGCAAGTTGCGTATCAAACACATTAATGAAATTAGCATTGGCATCATCTAAAAAACGTTCAGTAATACTTCCAGTGCTTCTACTATTGACCTCATAAGTATCACTAAAAGTAGCAAGGCGATTAAATCCTAAGGCGAAATTGAAACTCTTCCAACGTTTTTCTTTATCTCTGTTTAGAGAAGCAAATACAGCACCTGCTTCATACAATGTGACTTCTGCTAGGGACTTTATGCGCAAAGATTCCTCAAAAACAGCTTGGTTTTTTTGAAAATAGGCACCTGGTGTGATAGAAAACTCACTACGTCGGTAAACGCCAACACCTGCTGGATTTATGGAAGTCATCGCAAAGTCGGCGCCTAAAGCACCAAAAGCTCCTGACACGCCCATTGTTCTGGCTGTTCCTCCCACTTCAATTTGAGCATAACGTAGTACGTCGATTTCATCTTGACTGAATGCCCAGTTTGTAGCGAAGCAAAGTAGATTTAAAAATATTATCCATTTCATAGTACAAAGATATATAAGAGCGATATAAAACAAAAAAGGTGAAACCATTACGATTTCACCTTTAATATATTGTTTTTACAGTCTATTTCATCTTAATTCTTCTTTCCAGAAGATCGACCCATTGAAGAAGAACTTTTTCCAGTACTTCGGCTTGGAGCACTCATC
>JAHDCJ010000019.1:13193-25224 GCA_020629935.1 Saprospiraceae bacterium
AGATCGACCCATTGAAGAAGAACTTTTTCCAGTACTTCGGCTTGGAGCACTCATCGTGCTTCGGCTGCCGCTTGAAGATCGTCCAAAGGTACTTCCTTTGCTACTATTACTTCTTGAAGGAGTATATGAAGGCTTTGGTGTGCTTCGGTTATGGTTGTAAGAAGGTCGAGTAGTTGAAGGTTTAGGTCTTGTATAACTTGGTCGACTGTTAGAAGGTCGAGTAGTTGAAGGCTTGTATGTTCCTCTAGGCTTTGTCGTACTATAGCTAGGCTTAGTAGTTGCTGGCTTGTACGTTCTGCTAGGCTTAGTTGAAGGCCTGCTTAATGTAGATCCACTAGTTGGTCGAGTTTGACCTGTAGATGTTTTACCAGCATTCGCGCCATTATTTGTAGTTGATGGCCCAGTTAATGGTTGATAAACACTAGTACTTGAATTATTTGGGGAATTATTTCCATAATATGTTCCGTTTGGAATAGAAGCATTATAGTAATTTCCAGGTGCACAAGGATCATAAGCATTGCTATATCCATTGTATCCGCTATAGTTTCCATAAGCACTGTTGCCGTAGTAGCCATTGCCACTGTAGTTGCCATAAGTATTATATCCAGCATTTGAATTATAATACGTGGTAGTGCTATAAGAATTACCCCAAGGGTTATAGTAATTGTTTACTACAGTAGTTGAAGCAGGTCTCCACGGTCTCCATCCTCGGTAAGGTCGGTATGTATTGTAGTTGTTTCCAGATAATACATAGATCGAAGTTCCAGGTGTAGAACCGTAGAAGTAACTGTCTACATAACAAGGATCATAGTATCCAAATCCTTGGTAAGGTTGGTTAAATCGTCGAATTCGAGAAGAATAAGCATAATCGAAGCGATTATCATTTTCTTCTTCGATGTAATATTCATCATCGTAAGAAGACTCAAAAGCGTAGTCTTCACTGTAATATTCCACAGCAGCGTCAGCGTCTTCATCGTAGTAAACGTCGTCGTACTGAGCAAAAACCGAACTCGCTGTAAAGGCAAGCAAAAGTACTAAAAAAGAATATTCAGATTTTTTCATAATGGTATAAAGTTTTAAAAAGTATGTTTATTCAGCGCTCTAAAAAATGTTTTTTCTAAATTTGTCACATATTTTAGACGAAAGGGAACTAAAAAAGTTACATTTCTATTCAAAAGTACTAAATAATGTTCGGTAATTAAATACTGAAAATGTTAAAGTACCTTTATTTATTTAAAGCAAATAATATACCAAATATTCAACATGGCAAAAGAGATTACTAAAAGAGACGAGAATTATTCCAAATGGTATAATGAAATTATCCAAAGAGCAGAATTAGCTGAACATTCCGCAGTGCGCGGATGTATGGTGATTAAGCCTACTGGGTTCGCCGTTTGGGAAGCAATGAAAGCGGAATTAGACCGCATGTTTAAAGAAACAGGACATGTTAATGCCTATTTCCCACTTTTCATTCCAAAAAGCTTTTTGAGCAAAGAAGCAGAGCATGTCGAAGGTTTCGCCACCGAATGCGCAGTCGTAACCCATCATCGATTAATGGTCGATCCGAATGGAAAAGGTATGGTGGTTGATCCATCGGCTCGGCTTGAAGAAGAACTTATTGTTCGTCCAACTTCAGAAACAATTATTTGGAATACCTATAAAGATTGGATTACTTCTTATCGTGATCTTCCATTATTGATTAATCAATGGGCCAATGTGGTGCGATGGGAATTACGAACACGTATGTTTTTACGCACCGCAGAATTTCTTTGGCAAGAAGGTCATACTGCGCATGCTACCCAAGAAGAAGCAGAAGATGAAGCAAAAATGATTTTGGATATTTATGCCAAATTTGCGGAGGAGTATATGGCTATGCCTGTAGTTAAAGGAGTGAAAACAGCTAACGAACGTTTTGCTGGCGCCTTAGAAACGTACACCATTGAAGCACTTATGCAAGATGGTAAAGCGTTACAATCCGGAACTTCTCACTTTTTAGGTCAAAATTTTGCGAAAGCATTTGAAGTGAAATACATGACTAAAGAAAATAAAGAAGAATATGTATGGGCTACTTCATGGGGCGTTTCAACTCGACTTATGGGCGGTTTGATTATGACGCATTCAGATGATGCTGGTTTGGTATTACCTCCAAAATTAGCGCCTACACAAGTGGTTATTATTCCGATTCCAAAACCAAATGAAGAAATTGATGCGGTAGCGTTTAAAATTATGGCAGATCTTAAAGCAAAGGGAGTGTCGGTTAAATACGATCAAGATACCACCAAACGACCAGGCTTTAAATTTGCAGAACATGAAATGAAAGGTATTCCTGTACGATTAGGCATCGGAAAACGTGATTTAGAAAAAGGAGTAGTAGAAGTAGCTCGTCGTGATACTAAAGAAAAATCATCACAACCTGTAGAAGGAATTGAAGATTATATTGTGAATTTACTTGATGAAATTCAAAAAAATCTTTTCAATAGAGCATTAGCCTATCGAACAGCACATACCACAGAAGTAGACACTTGGGATGAATTTAAGTCGGTCTTAGAGGAAAAAGGTGGTTTCATCTCTGCACATTGGGATGGCACTACCGAAACTGAACTTAAAATTAAAGAGTTAACTAAAGCGAGTATTCGTTGCATCGCACTTGACCGAAAAGAAGAAAAAGGAAAATGCGTCCTTACTGGAAATCCTTCTGAAGGCCGCGTTTTGTTTGCAAAGGCATATTAGAAGAACTCAATGTTTAAGGTTACCTATTTTTTGTTCAATAACTGATCGCCGAATAGGACTGACCTTAGCCTGTTTAGGAAATTGGAAATTAAAAATCGTTAAAAACAAAATACTGTCTGAGCGCAGCGAGTTTATTTTGTTTAGATTTTTAGTTTCCAATTTTCGTTAAGAACAGGTGCAAGTCTTGATTTTTTTGCTTCCAATTAAGAAAAAATTAAAATCAAAAAGATCCTAGTATTCTTCCTTTTACTTGACTATCTTGTTTTCTCCCGAACAAAAACCAAATTTATTCTTAAAATCATTCGTCAATATGATTGAAATACAACGTTTAAATATGGACAATTCGTGGTTCATTAATATCAATGGAACTCGAATTTTAATTGATCCTTGGTTGTTAGGAGCGGAGGTCGATTTTTTTCCTTGGTTTAATAAACAATGGCATCGAACTCCTCCGATTGATTTAGAGCAAGTGCCTACATTTGATTGGGTTTTAATTACGCAAAAATATCCAGATCATTTTCATCCAGAAACCTTAAATCAACTTCCGATTAAGAGAATGGTTGTGCCTAAGTCGATTGAGAAAAAAGCGAAAAAAGTTTTACCGCAGGTGGAGATTATAAATTTTAATAATGGGCTTCCAATGTTATTTGGATCTTCTGTCAATTTGCATTTTCTTCCTTCAAAAAGAAGAATTGACCCTATTTATGATGCCTTGATTTTGGAAGATGGGGAACATTCAGTTTTTATTGCTAGTCATGGTTTTTCATTAGATGAATTACAAAAAGAATGGGTTAAGACTTTGCCTCCTTTTGAGTTATTAATAGCTCCTTTTAATTTATTTGAGTTGCCTAAAATTTTAGGAGGGACAGTTTCTCCAGGAATTGAAAGTGTAAAGAAATTACGTCAAGAAACTCAATCTAAAAAAGTAGTGGCCACACATGATGAAGACAAACATGCAGAAGGTATTGTTATTAAGTTAGCAAAAGTAACCAAGGCTCCTAATCCTAAAGAATTGCAACAAGCCCATTTACTAGGCGATCATTTTTTACATGTCGATCATTATGACTTGATGGTATTGACGAATTAGCTGAAGTAGAATTTTTTATTGATGAAGAAAAATGATCTTTTTATCTTATGCTTAAGTTTGTTTTTTATTGGTTGTAAATCTTTTCCAATAAATAAAATGTCGTATGATTCTTCTCATTTAAAGATTAAACAACTTACTAAAAGTACGTATCTCCATACCTCATATTTAGCCACAAAAAGTTTTGGGAAAGTACCTTGTAATGGAATGGTAGTGTTGAATGATGGAGAGGCATTAGTCATAGATACGCCCGTAGATTCTATAGCTTCCGTAGAACTTTTACAATGGATTCAAGGGAACCGAAAGGCCAAATTAAAGGGGGTTATTGCTACTCATTTTCATGTAGATTGTTTAGGCGGATTAGATGTTTTTCATCAAAGGGAAATTCCTTCTTATGCTACAAATCAAACGATAGCTTTGGCAAAAGAGAGAAATGAAATTATACCTCAAAATGGTTTTGACCAACAATTAGAAATCAACGTGGGGAATAAAAAAGTGATCAACGAATTTATAGGATCAGGGCATACTATAGATAATATCATCAGCTATTTCCCAAGCGAAAAAGTGCTTTTTGGCGGATGCCTAATAAAAACAGATGGAGCAGGAAAAGGAAACTTGAATGATGCGGATGTGGCTGCTTGGTCTTCTACAGTAAAGCAAGTAAAAGCTAAATATGGTGAGGCCCAAGTGATCATTCCAGGGCATGGAAAAATAGGCGATGTCCAGTTGCTTGATTATACGATAAACCTATTTGAATAAAAAATATGAAAACCTTTAACCTATTTCTTATCCTTGGTCTCTATGGTATAATATTGTCTACTTGGGTTCAATGTACACCTTCCTCACCACAACAAAAAGAAGTAATTCATTCGGTAGATCAAGAAGAAGATATACTAAGTTATGAAGTTGATCTTTCTAACAGTGAACTTCAATTTTTTTATAAAAATGAAAAAGGAACACGCTTTACCAATCACAAAAAACTAAAGGAGTGGTTGTCTAATCAAAACCAAGAACTGCTCTTTGCAATGAATGGCGGAATGTATAAAAAGGATGGAAGTCCACAAGGTTTATATATTGAAAAAGGAAAGTTAATTAGTCCTTTAGACACTATTGAAAAAGCTTTTGGAAATTTCTATCTTCAGCCCAATGGTGTTTTTTATTTGTCAAAAAATAAGCAAGCTACTATTTGTACAAGCGATAAATTTAACATAGAAAAAGAAATCATCTACGCTACCCAATCGGGACCAATGTTAGTGATTGATGGAAACCTTCATCCTGCTTTTAATGAAGGATCTAAAAGTGTACATATACGAAATGGAGTTGGTGTTTTGCCCAATGGAAATCTGCTCTTCGCTATGTCAAAAGAAAAAGTTAACTTCTTTCGTTTTGCTTCTTTTTTCAAAAAAAATAATTGCAAACAAGCTTTATATCTAGATGGCTTTGTTTCAAGAACCTACTTGCCTAGCCAAAATTGGAAACAAGAAGATGGAAATTTTAGTGTGATCATTGCAGAAATCAAAACCAACGTAGATTAATTAAAAGAGATATTTTCTGGACTGAACAATAGCCAAGTAGTAATATAGAATCGTTAAATGTCTTGTTAAACTTATCTTAAATTGAGTTTACTCATCTTCTTTTTTTTAATTTCAAGAGGTATCATTTTTGGCTCACTACACACTTAATTCAATCCATATGAAAAATACAATTACCTATCTGTCTTTCGTTTTTTATTGCTGTCTTTTATCGCTTTATAGTTTTAGCCAAAATCAACCTGTGGTTTTATCAAATTCTGAAAACACCTATTTTATAGAAGGCAAACGAACGGATAAAAATAATTGGTACTTAGACGCTTCGCTTAAATTAGATGTTTATGAATTAGATAAAACTTCAAAAGCAACATGGGTATATTTTCATACGGATATAGATTCATTAAAAGTAAAATTGAAGCCAGGCGAAACGTTTGATTTTGTGGTATTATTAAATGGAAAAGATTCTTGTTTTACCCAAATCAAAAACCCTGCAATGATTACTAAATATCGGGATCAATTGACCATCACCCAAGATACCATCCCTTTCGAGTTGACCGAAGCGAATAATATTAAAATACAAACGGTCATGAATGGGGAAGATACTTTAGATTTGCATTTTGATACGGGAGCATCTGCATTGGTGTTAACGCATGAGGCAATAAAAGAAAAAACGAACTTATTAAGTTTCGAAAAGGAAGGTTATGAAACGAGAGATTATAGAAGGTTGAACTCTTTAAATAAATTGAAAATAGGAAATGAAGAATGGGATAATATCTTGGTCTATCCAGTAAGTCTATCACCCAAAGGAACCGATGGACATTTTAGTTGGAATCTGTTTGATGGAAGAATGGTAGAAGTAGATTATGATCATAGTCGATTGGTAATTCATTCGTCATTAGCAAAGAAACCAAAGAAATATACTAAACTGAAAATGGAGCATATTCATACGTTGTTTTGTGTTCAAGGGAAATTAAAGATCAATGGTAAAAAGTATAAAAATCGGTACTTAGTAGATAGCGGATATCAAAGAGCCATTTTGTTAGATAAAGAACTTAATGCAGATGATGCATTTCCAAAAGATATTCCTACTATAAAAGAAACGAAGTTAAAGAATGGGCAAGGCCAAGTGTTTATTACTAAAATAATAAATGCGCCTTCTTTTCAATTGGGGAATAAAAAAGTATTCAATATTCCTACTCAATTATTAAGCGTAGATAATCCTGCTCGGTTTAAAACGCATATTTTAGGCAATGAATTTTTGAAAAGATTTAATACCATTTTTGATTTTCAAAATAATTTAGTCTATCTAAAACCGAATTCATTGATGAAAGAAAAATACGTAGATGCTTCTTAATCTTTTGAAGATAATTTGGTTTTAGTATCCTTTATGTCTACTTTTCGTAAGTATAGATTAAACCTTTGTTAAAAAGGAAAGTCTTAAAAGAAAAAAATAAGAATGAATACCAATAATCGAATTTTCTTCGCCCTTAGTTTTTGCTTATTATGCCTTTTTTCTTGTAAAAAAGATAATGGAAATGGAGGTGAAATACCTGGCTTAACAAAACCCAATATTCTCCTAATTATTGCAGATGATTTGGGACTTGATGCAACACCAGGATATGATTTGGGAACAATAAAGCCCAATATGCCTAATCTCCAAAAATTAATGGATGAAGGTCTTCGGTTCAATAACCTTTGGGCAAATTCTACTTGTACGCCTACGCGTTCAAGTATTCTAACTGGAAAATATGGTTTTCGTACTGGGGTAACTCAAGTTGGAGATGTTTTATCTACTACCGAAACTTCTTTACATAGCTATTTAGCCACTCAAGCTTCTGATTATAATAGTGCAGTTATTGGGAAATGGCATTTAGGGGATAATCGAAGTCATCCTAATAGCATGGGAGTTAGTCATTACGCAGGCGTATTATCGGGAGGCGTAAATTCTTATACCAATTGGAACTTAACGGAAAATGGAGTCAATAGTAATTCTACTGAATATGTTACTTCAAAAATTTCTGATTTAGCAATTGATTGGTTAGGTCAACAAGAGGAGCCTTGGTTTTTGTGGTTGGCTTATAATGCGCCACATACTCCTTTCCATTTACCTCCAAGTCATTTGCATAATCAAGGTAGCCTAGCAGATGATCAAGCCACCATTGATGCCAATCCACTTCCTTATTATATGGCAGCAATAGAAGCTATGGATACGGAAATGGGTCGAGTACTTTCGTCTTTAAGCGAAGAGGAATTGGCCAATACGATTATTCTTTTTATTGGTGATAACGGAACACCAGGACAAGTGGCTCAAGACTATAATACCAATCGAGTAAAAGGAACCGTTTATCAAGGCGGCGTAAATGTTCCTTTGATTGTTTCTGGGAAAGGGGTTAGTCGTATCAATCAAACCGAAGAGGCTTTAATCAATACCACCGATTTGTTTGCTACTATTGCAGCCATCGCTGGAGTAGAAAATGCCGACCAAAATGATAGCCAAAGTTTTAAAGAATTGTTGACCAATGCTTCAAGTGATTCTAGAGATTATGTTTATGCTGAACAAGGTAATGATTTAGGCGGTTCAAACTATACGATACGAAATGCCACTCACAAGTATATCCAATTTGATAATGGAAGTGAAGCTTTATATAACCTTCAACAAAACCCATTAGAAATTCCCAATTTGTTAAATGTAAACCAATTACCACTCAGTGAAGCGGATAGTCTGATCAAAGAAGAACTCTTAACTAAACTAATTGAAATTAGAGAGTAGATTTCGAAAAATTATCAATGATAGATCAAGGGGATATTAAGCCATACTTGGAGCATCTTCACGTTGAAATATAGGCTGTAAAAATCGAATATATTCTCGGCCGCTAAAATCCAAACTTTGGTCTACTTCATAATAATTACCTGTTTCTCCCAACTTGACAACATGCTCTCGTTGGGATACAGCGGCTTTGTCATATTCTGCTCCCATAGCCTTAAACTTCCAACGTTCGGAGCCATTGTCTAGTTTTTCTCTTTCTACAAAAGAAACTAAAATCATATTATGTGAACTATTCGAACCTGTTCCTCCAAAAAGTTGGAGGACACAACCAGGTGTAATGTCTTCAATTTTTAGTTGCTCATAATTTGCATGTTGATGAATCGTACCCGCAGTAGTGTAATGGGCATTTTCCATGAAAGCAGTTTCGTAACCTGAAGAATAAACGCAATCGTTGGCAAATATATTACACTTCCAAAGATTGGGGCCCCAGTTTACATTATATTCTTTTTGATTATTAATCATTTCGCTATTGCGCTCGAAAGCTCCAGCTAAATTTCCATTGGGGCTTTTAAAAACAGTAGCTTGGGTAGCATAGGCTTGACCAATTTCTCCTGCTCCTCGATAACGGGCAGTAAGCAACAATTTTTTATTCGGTAAATAAGGTAGAAGATTAAATTCCGCGACTGTATTTTCTAAGGTTTTATATGCTCGATAATATTCAAAAAAGCAAAGCTCATCGGAAGATGGAATATATAACGTGTCTCCAATCTTATAATCTGGCGCAGGGTTATATGCTCTTAAGGTATCTTGATGCATACCATGCCATTCCGCAATGTTTTCGTAAAGGGGATACTTATCTTCATTAAAATCATTTTCCTTTAGTACATAGTTGATCCCCGCTACGAGTTCTACTTCGTTTAAGTCGCTAGCTCGACGTGCATAAATATGATCTGGAGCAATAACATCTTTAGGATCGGGTGCTGGAATAATTACAGGATCTTCTCCTCCAGTGGTTTCATCAATTATGGGATCAGTAACATTCCCATTGTTTGTAGACTCATCTATAGGGTCAATTACGGGGTCGGTAATATCTGGTTTTTCAATAGGCGGTTTAGGCTTTGGTTTATTTTTTCCAAAAAGATTCGTCAAAAATTTACACATAAGAATAGGGGTTTTGTGGGTGTTTTAGCAAAGATTTCCCTCTAAAATAATGATATATTTAGAAAAATAGAATGGATGGGCTGCTTAATTTCTTCAAAGCTTAAAATTAAGATCTAATAAGGATCAACATCTACATTAATTTTAATCCCTGACATTCCCTTTTGGCCTTGCAATTCTAAACCCGCAGACTCAATCGTTTTTTTAGCAAAAGCAAGTGCTTCTTTCTTGCGCTCCAATTTGATGAGAATATCCATTAGGTAATAATTACGAACACGGGCAATACCTGGTTCTGCTGGACCCAATACTCTTCCTCCCAATTTTTTGCGGAGTTGATGTGCATAAAATTGAGCACCTTCATGGAGGTTTTGTCGCTTTACATGTTTCAACGTAATTTTTATTAAGCGATAAAAAGGAGGATAACTAAAATCTCTACGTTCGTTTTGTTCGCGAGTAAAAAAGTGGAGATAATCATTTTCAATCACTTCTTTCAAGACAGGATGTCCAGTATTAAAAGCTTGAATTAAAACTTTACCTCGTTTACGTTTACGACCTGCTCGACCACTAACTTGAGTCAGCAATTGAAAGGCTCTTTCAGAAGCTCTAAAATCAGGAAAGTGCAATAAGTTATCCGCACTTAGCACGCCTACTAAACCTACGTTGTCAAAGTCTAATCCTTTGGTTACCATCTGGGTGCCGACTAAAATGTCAATTCTTTTTTCTTCAAAGTCACTAATGATTCGTTGATGGCCATGTTTTCCTTTAACGGTATCCCAATCCATTCTTCCCGTTTTTGCTTCGGGTAAAAATAGCTGAAGTTCGTCTTCGATTTTCTCTGTACCGAATCCTTGAATTTTTAAAGTAGCACTTCCACAAGCTGGGCATTCCACGGGTTGTTTGGTGGAGTAGCCGCAATAATGACAGCGTAAATTATGAGAATATTTATGATAGGTCAGGCTAACATCACAGTGCACACATTCGGCAGTCCAATCACAAGTTTCACAACTATTGGTAGGCGCATAGCCTCTTCTGTTTTGAAACAAAATAGCTTGTTCCCCACGTCCAATCGCTTCTTTTAACTCATCGAGTAAACGAGAAGTGAAATGCGATTTCATGGTCTTTTTTCGCATTTCTTCTTTGGCATCTACCAAAATGATTTCGGGCATTTCCATGCCACCAAAACGAGTGTTTAATTCAACTAATCCATATTTATTTCCATGCGCATTGGTATAGGTTTCTAAAGATGGGGTAGCGGTTCCCAACAATACTTTAGCCTGATGCAAATGGCCTAAATAAATGGCGCAATCTCGTCCATTATACCGAGGGGCAGGATCTTGTTGTTTAAAAGAAGTATCATGTTCTTCATCAATAATAATCAATCCTAGATTATTAAAGGGAAGGAATAAAGAAGATCGTGCACCAAGTAGGATTTTACGATTTTCTATCGTCTGATGCCAAATTTCTACTCGTTCATTATTGTTTAATTTAGAATGATAAACGGCGATGTCATCAGCGAATATTTTTTGTAAACGAGTGATGATTTGCGTGGTCAATGCAATCTCTGGCAGTAGATATAATACTTGCTGACCCGCATCAATAGTCTCTTGAATTAAATCAATATACACTTGTGTTTTACCACTACCTGTAACCCCATGAATAAGGCAAACATTTTTCTCTTCAAAACTGGCTTTGATTTCTTCTTTTGCTTTAAGTTGTGCTTCGGAAAGATCATAATGTTCAATAATTTCATCTTCGTATAATCCTATCCGACTGACTTCATGATCGTAAAGTTCAAAAATGCCTTTTTTCTCAATAATTTTAATGGTATTATGATTGGTGTCCGCAGCTTGAATTAAATCCTGTTTTTTTATATGTTTTTGTTCTTTTGAAAGATGGATGAAACCCATCAAGGTTTGCAGTTGTTTGGCTGCGCGCGTTCCAATTTGTTCAAAAGCAGATTTTAAGGTTTCCGAATCTGAACGATAAGGTTCGGCAAGACGAACACAAGAAACCGTTCGAGGTT
Source organism: Saprospiraceae bacterium (assembly GCA_020629935.1). Classification (GTDB taxonomy): domain Bacteria; phylum Bacteroidota; class Bacteroidia; order Chitinophagales; family Saprospiraceae; genus JAHDCJ01. Next base: position 24,485 of record JAHDCJ010000019.1, read on the forward strand.
TATACTTTTGTTTGAGTTCTTCCTTTAGATATAATACGCGTTTAAGTAATAATGAATTAATAATCGGATAAACCGTCTTTTGATTTAATATCTTTCGCACATCATCGATGCTCAATTCTTGTTGAATAGATAAAGCTTCTGCAATTAAGTATTCTTTATCATTTAGCTCAGCGAAATTGTCTTCATAATAAGGATTCAACAATAAGCGCGTTTCTGAACTTAGTTTTAATCCAGCAGGCAAAGCGGCATGCATTACTTCTCCCAAGGTACAGACATAATACTTGGCCATCCAATCCCAAAGTTGCAATTGAAAATCATTGACTATGGAAATATTGTCTAATACAGAGATAATGGATTTTGCAGGGTAAGATGGTTTGTTTTGATGCTTGGCATAAACCAATGCGGCATACAATTTATTCTTGCCAAATTGTACTTCGACACGTTGCCCCTTTTGTATTTGTTCGGCCAACTCTTCTGGAACTCCATAGGTATAGCATTTAGGTAATGCTAAAGGAAGAATAACATCAACATACGTATTAACCACCGAAGTACTTGCAAAAAGGCTCATTTAATTAAATTGATTCAAAAATATAACTTTTTTGATTAAATAACAATTTTTGATTCAATAGATTTATCAATAGTCATAAAAGGAGTTACTTATTTTTATATTTTTTTAAAATTCGCTCTAATTTATTAACGGTACTATGCGATTGCCTGATACGATTCATTTTGGGTTTAGG
>JAHDCJ010000019.1:25324-53803 GCA_020629935.1 Saprospiraceae bacterium
AGAAAAAAATATTCGATGAGATTTTTAAAAGTGCCGATTAAAAGCATCAATACGCGATTTTATGGCTCCCTTAGTCTTTGGGGCATAATAAACAAGTTCGAAGGCATGCACATTCCCTTTGATTTGATTAAGTTGTACTTCATTACCTGCTTGTTGGAGTGCTTTTGCGTAGGCCAAACCATCATCTAATAAACTATCAAATTCAGCAGTTTCTATGTATGCAGGGGGTAAATTGCTAAAATCATCGGCATGTAAAGGGAAGGCGTAACTGGGTATTTTTCCTTCCACTCCTTTTAAATAAATAGCAAAGGCATCTTCACTCATTGGAGTATTCCACATAGGAACACCTGTATATTTTTTTGCACTTTCGCTTTCCAACCGATGATCGGTTACTGGATAAATCATAGAATGAAAACATGGAGCAAATTGCTTGCGATCTCTAAGCATTTGAGCCACGGCGGCCGTTAATGCGCCACCTGCACTATCTCCATATAAAGCAATTTTATTAGCATCAATACCTAAGTTTTGAGCCTGATTTTTTACCCATAAGGTGGTGGCATAACAATCTTCTGCTGCCGCAGGGTAGGGCGCATGAATAGATAAGGTATAATCTACCAAAACCAGTTTGGCTTTTGTGCCTTGAATGTATTTTTTGTAAGTCCATTTGTGCAAGGGATTGGCTGCCATCCAAAAACCACCGCCGTGAAAACAAAGGATACATGGACTATTATTTGGACTGTCTTTTAATTGATATATTTTCACCTTTATAGGCTTTCCATTATAGCCTTTAATTTGGTGTTTGCTCATAATAATATTTCTTGACATCGGCACCAAAGCGAAAGTAAGTCGAGTAATGATATTCATCATCTTCTTTGCCCAAAGTCCACGGTAAGGAACATGAATAAATCGTAGTTTCCGATAAGGCGTGTCACAGTGCTCGGCATAGTTTGGTGGGGGAGGATTTGTTTTTTTTCGAATAAAAATAAAAAGAAGGCACATCAGCAAACTGAAAAAGAAAATGAGCCATATGGTCGTAGAAAAAGATCCTAGTCCAAGGATTAAATAGAATGGATAAAGGACGAGATTTTTCAACATGCTTTGGGATTAGTTAAAACAACTTCTAAGCAATTAAATTGACTTCCATTTCTAATTTGATGTCATAGACTTTTAAAATGTCAGCTTGAATGCGTTGGGCATGTGCGTAAATTTCTTCCCCTGTAGCATGACCATGATTGACTAAGACGAGTGCTTGATTTTTATGTGTTCCTGTTTGGCCGACTTGTTTACCTTTCCAACCCGCTTGATCAATGAGCCAGCCTGCAGGTACTTTTACATGTTGGTCATCCACTGGGTAGTGAACGATGTTGGGAAACTGTTTTTCTAATTTTTCAAAATGTATTTTGGTAATGATTGGGTTTTTGAAAAAACTACCCGCATTGCCAATTACTTTAGGATCAGGAAGTTTAGATTGGCGAATATGAATGACTGCATCACTTATGCTTTTGATATTTATTTCCTCAAGTCCAAGGCTTTCAATAGTTTGTTTAATGGCTCCATATTTCATGTTTAAAACTGGATGTTTACGCAACTTCAACACGACCGAAGTAATGATATATTTTCCTTTGAGCGCTTGTTTGAATACACTGTTTCGATATCCAAATTGACAATCATTAGAAGAGAAAGTGTGTAAGGTGTTGTCTTCAATACGCACCGCATCTAAAGAATCAAATACATCTTTTAGTTCCACCCCATAAGCTCCAATATTTTGAATAGGCGCTGCGCCCATAGTCCCAGGAATGAGCGATAAATTTTCGATGCCTCCCCATCCGTTTTCGATGCTGAATATGACACATTCATGCCAATTTTCTCCTGCTCCAAACCGCAGCCATACAAAATCTTCATCTTCTGCGATTAGGCGTTTTTCTTTGATGGTATTATGTATGACTAATCCATTGAGATCATTAACGAGCAACATATTACTACCTCCACCAAGAATTAAACGAGGCTTTTCGTAGGTTAAGATATTGCGAAGATTTTCTAAAGAATGGGCGGTGACAAACCGTTCTGCTATAGCTTTCAATCCAAAGCTATTATAAGCAGATAAATCCACGTTTTTTTGAATGTTTAATGAATCAGCAGACAAGCGTATGATTTTTTTTAAATAAAACCTTAACGGGTAAACATTAATACTCCACCGAACAAGGTGATTAAGACAATTAGTAAAGAAGCGATACGCATCGAATATTTGATATTATCTACAAAGATAAGGATGTCTTGACGATACTTCGGGTGGTGAACTAATACTTCTTTTTCAAGTTGATCTCGATCAAAAATATGAGCGGCTTTGATGTGGGTACCACTTTTTGCTAAACGTCGATAAGCCTTCATTACTTTCGCTCGAAAATAAATATTGAGAAAAAGTAAGCCTAAAAAACAAAGAATAATGCTAACCATTAAAAAATAGACCATAGGGATTGATATTAATATAAGGCCAAATTTATGAACAAAAAGATTAAAAATGTAATAGTGAATACAAATACATAGCTAAATAGCATTAAAAGGTATTTGAAGAAGGTTTTTCTTTTGCCTTGACCGTAGTATTTCTTCATAGCAAGGAGTAAGTAAATGACTATTGCAATAGGTGCCGCTGCGGAAAACCAACTAGGTAACCATCTCATTAATGTTAGATAGAGTCCAAGTAGGAGAAAAGCAAAGGAATGAAAATGGAAACCAAAAATCAAATGCTCTACATAATATCGTTTTCTACGGATGTAAAGTAGTTTGAGTACTAAAGCAAAAAGCGGAAGACTTAAGAAAATCATCCATGAAATACGTGCGGTAACAAACTCCCCAAATGCATCTCCATTTAATGCCAGACGAATCACTTTTTCAGAAATCCACTGATTAAACCAACCTTCAACCTCTTGATTTTGTACAATCTCTTTTGGTGTGTACTTTGCAAAATCCGACTGAGGGAATTTCATTATCATCGGTTTTCCGAAAAGTACAAAATCGAGATCAAAAGAATCTTCCTCAATGACTTGGAAGCCTTTAAATAAAGTATCTATATCTTGATGAAGTTGCTTGTTGGGGTGAAGACTTTTTAAATCTAAAATGGCGGTGTCTAATTCAGAAATCAGCTGATTATGTTCTTTATCACTTGCTAATTCTTCTTTTAATCGAATTTCTTGATTTCCAATATTGACAATATTTGAGGAGATGAAGAAAAAGAAGATACCTAAGAAAATTAAGGTGCTAAATAAGAAGAGTCGAATTGGCGAGACATATTGTTTGCGTTTTCCTTTAAAATATTCTGTGGTGAGTTTTCCTGGACTTAAAAACAAAGGATTTAAACTTCTAAAAATTCGACTATCTAAAGAAAAAGTATCAGCAAGGAATTCTTTCAATAAAGCCCAAAAAGAAATTTTGCTATCTCTTGTCTTTTGGCCGCATTGATTACAATAATCATCGTTTTCTTCATGTGGATGAAAACAATTTTTACAATAATTTGCATTTTCTTCAGGAATCATAAAATTCGGTGTTGAGTTTCTATATTCAAAGATCATCTTTTTTAACGATACTTGAAACTTTTTATATTAATGCTATGAAAAAATCGTTGAACGCAAGAAAATGTGAAAAATGGGTTAAAATTTCATTTTTATACGCAGAAAAGGTGCAAAAATCAAATTTTATTCACATATTGCGAATTGTTTTGTAACGATAAAATTGAATTTTTACTATGTCTGTGGTAATTTCATTATTAAATCACAAGGGTGGAGTTGGAAAAACAACCTCCGCAATCAATATTGGAGCTGGTTTGGTGAAACACGGAAAACGTGTATTGCTTATTGATCTTGACCCTCAAGCCAATTTAACACTTTCATTGGGTATTCCTCGACAAAAGTCAACTATTTATGAGGCCATGCGAGGAGAATCGGAGTTAGAACCATTTGAAGTTCAAGAGAACTTAGAAGTGGTTACTTCGGTACTTGATTTGTCTGGAGCAGAAATGGAATTAATCAATGAAGCTGGAAGAGAGTTTATTTTACGCGAATTGATTGATCCAATTAGTCATGATTATGATTATATCATCATTGATTGTCCGCCATCTTTAGGTCTATTGACTTTAAACGCATTGACTTCTTCACGTTATGTATATATTCCCTTACAAACTCAATTTTTGGCTATGCAAGGCTTGGCTAAATTGAAGCAAGTAATCGATAAGGTACGTTTCCGTTTAAATAAGAAGTTGGAGATTGGTGGAGTGATAGCGACCATGTATGATCATCGAAAGGTATTAAATCGAGATGTGGTAGAAACGATTAGAAAATACTTTGGAGATAAAGTGTTTAAAACAATGATACGTGATAATGTGGCTTTAGCAGAAGCACCCGCAAAACATGTAGACATCTTCTCGTATAATGGATCGAGTAATGGCGCAAAAGATTATTTAGCACTTGCTCAAGAAATTATTTTGCGTACCGAAGAGGTAGAAGTATAGGGGAGATAAGATCAAAGAGGAACTAATGTGTGTTCTTTTTGCTTTGTATCTGTTGACATTATAATGTAAAATCTTTATTTTCAAACTATAGTGCCGTATAAAACGAAGATCTATAGTAGATAAATTAATAGGAGTAATGAGTAAAGACCCGAAAAAAACGTTTTCAGATGGATTAGATGCTTTATTTGATCATGCATTTGATACCGTAGAAACCGTTTCGGAAAAGGATGAAAAAAAGAAAGGTAATTCGAAAAAGAGCTTTTCTAATGACTTGAGTTATTTCTTTCAAGATGCTATTCGTGATGTCGTTTCGGAAAAGGCATCTGAAATTAAGCAAGGAAAAAAACCTTCAAAATCTAAACGAAGAACAAAACCTAACTTTGGCTTAGATTCGTTGATTAAGCAAACCATAGAGGAAAGCTTGACCAAACCAGAAAAGAAAAGAGTAACCTTTACTTTTGAAACGAACAAAATAGATCAACTAAAAAGTATTGCTAAGGTTGAAAAAGCACGAATTCGCGATATTGTAGGAGAATTAATCTCTGATTATATCAAAAAATACGAAACGGATAAATAGTTTTAGTCAAAAAAAATCACACTTTTTTTTAGTTTTTTTGCGAAAAATCTTGTCCCGACTTTCCTGTAATAATCATATACATTTAATGGGTTTTCTTTTAATATTGAAATAAAGTTTTGAACTACCTGACATGTTCAATGCTATCTTTGGTGAAGTAAAACGTTGATTTCCGCTCTTCTTTATTTATTTTTCCTAAAACCCCATCAAAAAGTCAAAATAGCTTGGTGATTTTCGTTGTATTGGCTATCTTTGCACCGAATTTATAAACAAATATTGTCCAATTTAAAATACTAGCTTAAATGGCGAATAATATCGGTCACATTAAACAAATTATTGGAGCAGTTGTAGACGTTAGCTTTGCCTCTGAAGGTTCCGTAATTCCAGAAATACTAAATGCATTATCCATTACCAGAGAAGATGGTACAGAACTTATCTTAGAGTGTCAACGACACTTAGGAGAACAAAGTGTGCGTACGATTGCCATGGATGCAACGGATGGTCTTAAAAGAGGAATGGAAGTAAAAGACTTAGGAACTCCTATTAGTATGCCAATCGGAGATGCGATTAAAGGTCGTCTTTTTAATGTTGTAGGCGAGGCTATTGATGGCATCGGACATGTAGAGAAAGGAAACAATAGTTATCCTATTCACAGACAACCTCCACGTTATGAAGATCTTTCTACTGAAACAGAAGTACTTTATACTGGAATTAAAGTAATCGATCTTTTAGAGCCTTACCCAAAAGGAGGAAAAATTGGATTGTTTGGTGGAGCCGGTGTAGGTAAGACGGTATTAATTATGGAATTAATTAATAACATCGCCAAAGGATATGAAGGTATTTCTGTATTCGCAGGTGTTGGAGAGCGTACGCGGGAAGGAAATGATTTGTTGAGAGAGATGATTGAAGCCAACGTAATTCGATATGGTAAAGCATTTATCGAAAGTATGGAAGAAGGAGGATGGGATCTTTCTAAAGTAGACAAAACCGAATTAGCAAAATCACAAGCAACGTTAGTATTCGGACAAATGAACGAACCTCCTGGAGCACGTGCACGGGTAGCTCTTTCAGGATTGACTGTAGCAGAATACTTCCGTGATGGAGATAAAGATGATCCAGCAGGAGGAAGAGATATTCTTTTCTTTATTGATAATATCTTCCGATTTACACAAGCAGGTTCTGAGGTATCAGCCCTTCTAGGACGGATGCCATCAGCTGTAGGTTACCAACCTACATTAGCTACGGAAATGGGATTAATGCAAGAGCGAATTACTTCAACGAAACGAGGGTCTATTACTTCGGTTCAAGCGGTATATGTACCTGCGGATGACCTTACTGACCCTGCACCAGCAACTACATTTGCTCACCTTGATGCGACCACCGTACTTAATCGTAAGATTGCATCTTTGGGTATTTATCCAGCAGTAGATCCTCTAGATTCTACTTCTCGGATTCTTGATCCACTAATTATTGGCGATGAGCATTATGGAACAGCTCAAAGAGTAAAAGTTATTCTTCAGCGATATAAAGAACTTCAAGATATTATTGCGATTCTTGGTATGGAAGAGCTTTCTGATGAAGATAAAGAAGTCGTACACCGTGCTCGACGTGTACAACGTTTCTTATCTCAACCTTTCCACGTAGCCACACAATTTACGGGTTTGGAAGGTGTATTAGTACCGATCGAAGACACCATCCGAGGATTTAACATGATCATGGATGGTGAAGTAGATGAGTATCCAGAAGCTGCATTCAACTTAGTAGGTTCAATTGAAGAAGCTATTGAGAAAGGTAAGAAATTGATTGCTGAAGCTAACGCATAAGCTTTCGAACGTAAACGAAACCATTAATATTTCGAAACATGAAGATATCTGTATTAACACCGGATGAGGAAGTATACACTGGAGAAATTACTTCAGTAAAAGTTCCTGGATTAACAGGTGAATTTGAAATTCTTGGAAAGCACGCACCTATCGTTGCTACACTAAAAGAAGGAAAGGTACGAATGATTACCACCAGTGGAGAAACGCAAATTTTTGCCATCTCTAGTGGGTTTATTGAAGTACTTTATGATGATATTTCCCTTCTAGTTCAAGGATACGAAAAGTAAACAGAATAAGACATATACGATTTCAACGAAGCCTTGTATTTGCAAGGCTTCGTTATTTTTAGAAGAAAATATATAACAAATTAGTATAAGGTGTTTTTAGAGTCTAACTTTATTCGTATTTTGTTAGCTCAATCCATCCACAAATAAGCCCATTTTTTATTTCCAAAGAATATATAAATGAAGATTAGACAACTTTTAGATTATCTAGAAGAGATCGCTCCACTCTCATATCAAGAGAGTTACGACAATTCAGGCTTAATAGTAGGGAATGCATCTCTTAACATTACTGGGGTTTTGTTATGCCTAGATTCTGTAGAATCTGTATTAGATGAAGCCATCGAAAAAGGATGTAACTTGATTATTGCTCATCATCCCATCGTATTTTCTGGCTTGAAACGATTTAATGGTAATAACTATGTAGAACGCGTAGTGATTAAAGCAATTAAACACGACATCGCCATTTATGCCTGCCACACCAATTTAGATAATGTGCATCAGGGCGTGAATGCCAAAATTTGTGAAAAAATTGGTTTAATAAATACACAAATACTTGCGCCTAAAGCGGTATGGAAAAAACTAAACGTATATCTATCTACTGATGCAGTAGATTCGCTTCGTAATACCTTATTGAAAATAGGGGCAGGCCAATTTGATGACAAAATCAATGTGTCATATACAGGAATTGGAGCAGGTACTACAGGAAATAAAATGAATGCACAAGCGCATTTAGAAGTTCAATTTCCTAAAGCAATAGAATCTAAAATCTACCAAGCACTCCATAAACTAGGTGAAAATATTCATTTTGATATTTCCGAAATCGAAAATCGATATGCGCAAATAGGATCTGGAATGATTGGTGAATTAGAAAAACCAATGGCTCCAAAATTATTTTTATCTACGCTGAAAAAACAAATGAATATAGGCTGTATTCGATATACTGCCATTAATGGCAAAAAAATTCAACGTGTAGCCGTTTGCGGAGGCGCTGGAGGTTTCTTATTAAAAGCGGCTATTCGACAACGTGCAGATGTTTTTGTTACCGCAGATTACAAATATCATGAGTTTTTTGATGCCGATGGCCGTATAATTATTGCAGATATTGGTCATTATGAAAGCGAACAATACACAATTGAGTTGTTTCATGAATTAATAACGCAAAAATTTAGTACATTTGGGGTTTATTTGACGAGTCAAAATACAAATCCAATAAATTATTTATAAATATGGCAGTAAAAGAATTAACTGTAGAAGAAAAATTAAAAGCACTTTACGAATTACAAAAGATTGATTCTAAAATCGATGAAATTCAAGTACTTAAAGGAGAACTTCCGATGGAGGTTCAAGACTTGGAAGATGAATTAATCGGCTTGCAAACGCGTATCGATAAAATTAAAAGTTCTATTGATGAGTATAATGCTGAAATCGCAAAGTATCGAAATATTCAAAAAGAAGCAGAAATTTTAATTCTCAAATACGAGAAGCAGCAAGATAATGTAAAGAATAATAGAGAGTATGAAGCGCTTATGAAAGAAATTGAACTTCAACGTCTTGAAATTCAATTGGCAAGTAAAAAGACACGTGGAAGTGAAGCATTAATTGCTGAAAAAGAAACCGTTTATCAAGAAGCCAAAGAACGTTTAGAAGTAAAATCAAAGGCTTTAGAAGATAAAAAAGTTGAATTAGAAAAAATCATTAAGGATACAGACAAAGAAGAAAAAGATCTTATTAAACGTACAGAAAAAGCACGTAAAAAGATTGAAGATCGATTGTTAAAACCTTATGATAAAACACGAAAAAATTACCGTAATGGCCTTGCTGTGGTTATGGTAGAGCGTTTATCTTGTGGTGGTTGTTTCAATAAAGTACCCCCTCAACTACAGATTGAAGTTGGACAACGAAAAAAGATTATCGTTTGTGAACATTGCGGACGAATTTTGGTTGATCCTGAAATTGATGTAAAATAAAATAAACCATATCTATTGGATTGGTATAACTTTTGAAGCTCTGGAAACTATTTCCAGAGCTTATTTTTTTAAATGATGAAATATATCCTATTTTCTATTTTGTTGGTGTTGAATATACCTACTGCTTCTGCTGATTGGTATTACGAGTTTTCGCCTGAGGTTAAAAAAGCGTATGAACTGATTTTAAGCTTAAGGTTAGATGAGGCGCAAACGCATTTAAAAAAGGAAATGGATAAGAATCCAGCGAATTTAGCTTCTTATTATGTAGAAAACTACATCGACTTTTTTACTATTTTTATTAATGAAGATTTTGAAGAGTTTAAAAAGCTAGAAGAAAATAAAGCTTACCGAATAGGCTTACTTAAACGTGGGGATGATAATTCTCCTTTTCATCGGTACATGTTGGCCGAAGTACATCTTCAATGGGCTTTAGCGCGCGTAAAGTTTGAGGAAAATTTTGCTGCGGCTAGAGAAGTAAAGAAAGCCTATGGTTTATTGGAAGAAAATCAACGTCGTTTTCCCAACTTTGTCGCGAATAAAAAAAGCCTAGGTATTTTACATGCATTAATTGGTACCATTCCTGACAATTATAAATGGGCAGCTAAAATAATGGGTTTAAAAGGTACCATTAAACAAGGAATGCGTGAACTGAAGGAAGTCATTCGCTATTCAAGAACGAATGAATTTATTTTTGAAGAAGAAACCATCGTAATGTATGGCTTTTTGATGTTACACTTAGGAAACGCAGAAGGTGAAGCATGGGATGTTATTCGTTCTGCAAAAGCAAATCCAGCAACAAGTCCATTAGCTTGTTTCGTTTTGGCTTCGGTGGCTATGCATACTGGGCGAAATGATGAAGCCATTCGCTTATTAGAGAATCGTCCTGAAGGCTCTGCTTATCATCCTTTTCATTATTTGAAATATATGTTGGGCATGGCGAAGTTATATCGTCTAGATCAAGATGCAGACGATTATTTCCTTGCATACCTCCGTGATTTTAAGGGACAAAATTATATCAAAGAGGCTTATCAAAAATTGGCTTGGCATAGCTTGTTATTTAATAATGGTACAGAGTACGCCGCTTTTATGACCAAATGCAAGGCGAGAGGTTCTGCCATTGTTGATGAAGATAAAAAAGCCTTGAAAGAAGCAAAGTATGGCCCTAAATCTAATCCTTTATTACTAAAAGCCCGATTGAGTTTTGATGGAGGATATTTAAATAAAGCTGCAGATTTTTTAGCATCGAAAACGGCTAATTCATTTGCTGAAACAAGGGATCAAATTGAATATTCCTATCGCTTCGGTCGTATTTTACATAAACAAAAAAAGTATGATGAAGCCTTGCTGAATTATACAAAAACCATAACGGATGGAACCAATCATCCTTGGTATTTTGCTTGTAATGCAGCGCTTCAAAGTGGATTGATTCACGAGCAGCGTGGTAATCCTACTGCGGCAATAGAGTCATTTCGTCGTTGCCTTTCAATGCATCCTGATGAATATAAAAATAGTCTTCATCAAAAAGCAAAAGCAGGAATCAATCGCTTGAAACGATAATTGATTCCCACTTTCTAGAAGTAATTTAATCACTTCCAATATTTAGATTGAGAGCCCCGAAGAATCTTAACTTTCGCTAAAATCCTAAGAAAAATTTCTTCTGTTTAGTTGTGTTATTTACATCACTCAATTCGCGTAAAGTACGTTTTCCCATTAAGATGATTTCTTTATTTTGGGTTTCAATTACATAAAGGATCTTACTATCTTTCGCTCTTATCGCGCATCGATATTTGTATCCATGTACATCAAAAATTAATTTCGTATAAACTAAATTTTCTTCCTGGTTAATGGTCGCTTGATCTACTTTAGATTGGCCACCAAATTCAAATTTTTGTTCGTACAATTTACTTACAGCATTCACCGTTTGATATTCTTCTAAAAGATCTTCTTCCTGTAAAATCAAGGTTTTTTGTCCCAGTTCTGGATGATTCTTATTGTACAAAGCATAGGTCTCATCGTAGTTATCACTAGACAAATTATTGGCATAACCTAATTCTAAATAGTTTTGCATAAATTGAACCGCACGGATGCATTCCGCTTTATAATATGGATCGCTCATAACAATCATATTGGCGAATGAAACCATTTCATAAGGACCCACACGACAATCACCGCCAAGAACAATACCCACGTCGTCGTATTTCTCTTCTTTAAAAGCCCAATCTTTAATGGTAAATTGCATCAAGAAGGAATAAGCCGGATTACTACAATGTTTCTTGTATTCTAAGCCTGAAATAAACCGATACTTGGTAAAGGTCCAATTCTTTTCAATGGCTTCCTTCATGGCGTCGTTATAGGCTTCATCGTAGCCTAGGACAACTAATAATTCTGTCTTTTTTAGTTTTTTGATTTCTTTTGTTCCTCCAATACCAAATTGTGCAAATGCAGGTAGAGAAAGAAAGATAAAGATGATCAGTAGATAGTGGTGTTTGTTGATCATAACAACTTTTTTTCGAGTTAAAAAAATATTAGGTAATACTATGTACCTAATTTTGAAGCAGTTTGAATAGTTGGGTAAGGCTAATATAGGATTGAATTGTGCGAAAGGTTGGAGCTAATTTTATATATTGTGACTTGGAAATTCAATATGATATGATCTTTTTTTATAAAATGTAATATGGAAAAGCAATCAATTTTTGTAGAGGCTAATGGAATTAAATTTCATGTAATGAGGAAAGGAAATCCATCCGATCCTGCGCTTATATTTTTGCATGGATTCCCAGAGTTTTGGTATGGATGGAAAAATCAAATTGATTACTTTGGCGCACAAGGGTTTGATGTCATTGTTCCTGATCAAAGAGGATATAATCTTACAGAAAAACCACCTAAGGTGTCAGATTATAAAATTGGAACTTTAGCCAAAGATGTTATCGAACTAATGAATACATTAGATAAAAAAGAAGCCTATTTGGTGGGACATGATTGGGGGGCAGCTGTAGCCTGGGAACTCGCCTCTAATTATCCCGAACGATTTAAAAAAGTAGCTATAGTTAATGTACCTCATCCTTTAGCATTAAAAAAGACGCTTACTCGCAACTTCGGTCAACTCCGAAGAAGTTGGTACATGTTTGCTTTTCAAATTCCTCGATTGCCAGAGTTAATGGCAAGTAGAAACCAATTTAAAAATTTTGCGAAACAAGTCCGTAGTTCGGCCTTAGATCATGCGTTTACGGACGAAGATATGGAAGCTTATATTAAGGCTTGGTCGGAAGATAATGCCATGAAATATATGATTAATTGGTATCGAGCTGCCTTGCGATTTCCACCAAAAATAAATAAAGAAAAAATAAAAACTCCACTAAAGATATTCTGGGGAAAAAAAGATGCTTTTTTGATCCATCAACTAGCAGAAAAAAGTTTAGCTTATTGTGAAAATGCAAGTCTTGAATACTACGAAGACGCTACGCATTGGGTAGCTCATGAATTTCCCGAGCGATTAAATAAAGGACTCGAAGATTTTTTCAACACCTAAAAAAAAAGCTACTTCTTTCGAAGTAGCTTAAATGATTTGAGTGATCAAAATAATTTGAAAATCATTGCTGTAAGGTATAAACAGGCCATTAAGCCTATAATCAAATACCAAAACATTTTTTCTTTGTAGAAATCTTCACGTTTTTCTAAAAGTATGTAAGAAAGGTGTGACATGAAAACTACATAAATAAATCCTAGAGCAACCATAGATTAAGCAGTTTTTAATAAATCCTAAACAATCTACTAAGTAGACAAAAAATAATCCTATTGAGTTGCATTAAAATAAAAAAAAATAAATAATTTATTGTTAAAATTATCTTATAATTTATTTAAAGTTTTTCAATGTGTATTCCATTGACCGCTTATTGAATAGAAGGCTCTGTAGGTGAGAAGTCAACATATAATATACATCTACCATCTGAATGAAAGAAGTAGAGCCAAAGGTGATTCTACTTACTTTATTTAAAACGATTTATATTGGTAGATAAGGTAAATTGATTGAGATTTCCTGCTAAATGATAAAAAGCAATACCATAATCAATTCGAAATTGTTTGATTTTTATGCCTACGCCAGTAGAAAAACCAGCAAAACTACCTAAATTTTTGACTGATAACTCTGCTTTTCGTAGATGGTTATAACCTAATCGTAGTTTAAAAACGTCATTTTTACCGATAAGGACTTCCCCATTAAAAATAAAATGACGGAAAAAATTATCAATGAATAGCGAAAAGTTACTGCGATCATTGATTTCTTCTCCAAATAAAGAAGTTTGTTCTACACTATCTGGATCATCATACAAAATATTCCAACGTTGTAAATGATGGGCAATGACTGAAAATCGAAAAGGAACATGCTTTAAGCGTTTGGAAATACCAAATTGAACATCAAAAGGAAGGGGTTCCCGTTGGTCATCATAAGCACTTAGTTGTAATCCTACATTTTTAAATACTAAAGTTGCGGTAAAATTAGAAGTAGTATCAGCAAAAGTAACCCCTAAGTCAGTGCTTAGACCCACCGAATTATACGATTCTAATTTAGAGTAGACTAATTTAAGATTAGCCCCAAAAGATAATTTATCTGAATATTGATATCCTGCTCCCGTAGTTAAAGCAATTTCGCTTGATTTAAATTCACCTGTATTGGTGCCCGTTATATCGGCCTGAATAAATTTGCCATAACTAATATATTGCATTGCCCCATGTAAGGTCGTTTTCCATTTATCTACATGATGTGCATAGCCAGTATAGCCAAAATTAATTCCTGCTACATATAAACCTGTATTAAAAAAAAGCTCTTGATGCATAGATGGGTTAAGAAGGGAAGGATTATGAAAGGCTAAACTAGCATCATCATCTTTTACGGTAATCAGATTCCCTCCAAGAGCATTTACTCGGGCGGAGGCTGGGAGATTTAGAAAATCATATACATGTTGACCTCCAATTTGACCATTGACTTCAACTTTGATCAACGCAATACAAAAAAAGGTTAAACTGATTATTTTAAAAAAAGAATACAATGTGGTTTTCATTAGTTTTGGTTTATTTTTCGCCAGGTAATTTAGCGTCCAAAGAATCTCTAGCCCATTCGGTAAAACATCTACCCATTTGACAATTCATGATACGTTCTATATCTCCTTTTTGATCAAATAATTTAAGTTTGCCGTGTTCATTATCTCCATTGAGATAAGTCCCTTCCGCCTTAATTTTTCCATTGGAATGGTATTCTACAAACGGACCGTTTTCTTCATTGTCTTTAAAACGAACTAATTCTCTAACTTGTCCATTATCATAATAAAATTTCCATTCTCCTGTCATCGCATTCGCTTTATATTCGCCTTCGCTTTCCAATTGTTTATTCGGGTGATAACTTTTATACGATCCTTCAAAAAGTCCTGCTTGATAATTTTCTTCAATTTGCACCGTACCATCTTCATAATACATGGTACGAAGTCCTTCCAATACATCTTGTTCATAATTCGACAATTCACTCAACTGACCGTTGGCATGATAGGCTTTAAACCAACCTAATCGAGTAGAATCCTTAGGGTTCATTTGGTATTCGAAAATGAGTTGTCCATTGTCTCCAGTAGCCTGTACAATAGGTTGTTTTTGCTCACATGAAGAAAGACAAGAAACAATAAAGAGTAAACAAAGGCTTGACTTAAAAATATTTATAATCCATTTCATGTTAATATAATGTGGCTTTGCAAGCAAGTTACATATTTTTTAAGATTTGTTTGAACATCCGATTTCGTTTTTCCATTCTTGTTTAACTTTTCTATGAAGTTGTGTGAAAATTAAGTGCTAAGACAACATAAATGATATTTAATGAATAGAAATATTTTTTTACTAACCAAGACGAAATTCTTTTTGAGTTTCGTAGTCATAGCTACAAGGTGAAAAAAAATTGAAGTATTTGCCTATAGATTATAAGATAATCATTAAACAACTTCTATTAAAAAAGGATTATAATTACCTTTATAGCAAATAAAAAAATCAAATGGAAAATCTAAAAAATACAATAGAAGCCGCTTGGGAAAATCGATCTTTACTTCAAGATGAAAAAGTACAGGCAGCTATACGAGAAGTGGTTCATTTATTAGATCAAGGAGAATTGCGCGTTGCGGAGCCGAGTCCTTCAGGTTGGAAGGTTAATGATTGGGTGAAAAAAGGCGTGATCCTTTATTTTCCCATTCAAAAAATGGAAACAATAGAAATGGGGCCTTTAGAATTTCATGATAAAATTCCTGTAAAAAGTGGCTATGCAGAAAAAGGAGTCCGTGTAGTTCCTCATGCCATTGCTCGTAAAGGCGCATTCTTGGAGAAAGGTGTGATCATGATGCCGAGTTATGTAAATATTGGTGCTTATGTGGGTAGTGGAACTATGGTAGATACTTGGGCTACCGTAGGCTCGTGTGCACAAATTGGACGAAATGTACACTTAAGTGGTGGTGTGGGTATTGGTGGCGTATTAGAGCCTGTGCAAGCCGCTCCAGTCATTATCGAAGACAATTGTTTTATTGGCTCAAGATGCATTGTGGTAGAAGGTGTTCATATTGGAGAGGAAGCCGTTTTAGGTGCCAATGTAGTGATTACTCAATCGACTAAAATTATCGATGTTACAGGAGACGAGCCTATATACCTCAAAGGAAAAGTGCCTCCTCGATCGGTAGTCATTCCTGGATCATATACCAAAAAATTTCCCGCAGGAGAATTTCAAGTTTCTTGTGCATTAATTATAGGACAACGTAAGGAAAGCACAGATAAAAAAACGTCACTAAATGCTGCATTAAGAGATCATAGTGTAGCAGTATAAACTGAACATCTTTTATAAAAGACATGTAAAATGGTATGGCAATACGACGTTACATGTCTTTTTTTTGTCAAAGAAAAAATAAGCACACACGAAATTAAAGATTGGCCTCGTTATGGTTACCTATAAAGAAATGAATGACTATTCATTGTTTAATAATAAAACCCAACACCATGCGCCAACTCCCCATCATATTTCTATTTGCCTTATGTAGCACCGTGGCATTCAGCCAAAGTGAAGTTAGTCTTGAAGTAAGTACAGATAGTTTGAATCAAAAAGTGTATAAAATAAAAGTGTATCCTAATCCAGTAGAATATTCATTTATTTTAGAAACAGATATTGATTTGATTTCGAAAGAAAATGTAGTGCTCGAAATTTATGATGCGAATGGACGATTAGCTAAACGGCAAGAAAATATTAATCAACCCATTAATATTATAGAGCGTGGTGATTTGCCAGGAGGCTTTTATTCCTATTTGGTTAAAACAGAAAATATACCTGTACACACAGGGAAAATACTGATTGCTCCAGCAAAGTAATCCATCTACATTTTTTCCAAAAAATAGTCAAAAAAAATACCGTTCTTTCTTACCAAAATTTGTGGTATGAAGGAAGATTTTTTACACTTCCTGTGGAAGTTTCGTAAATTTGATTTTATCAATTTACGAACCATAGAAGGGGAGAAGGTAGAACTAATAGATCCAGGAGAACATAACTTGGAAGCTGGCCCAGACTTTAGCGCAGCCAAAATAAAAATTGGAAATACGCTTTGGGTTGGAAATGTAGAAATCCATATCAAAGCTTCAGATTGGAATCGCCATCGCCATCAGTTTGATCTTGCTTATAATACCGTCATCTTACATGTGGTCTATGTCAATGATCAGGAAATACGCACGGCTTCTGGTTTAATCATTCCTACCATAGAATTAAAAAATCGAATCAATGAAGACATATGGAACCGATACCAAAGCTTAGCCGAAAACTTAGCATTAATTCCTTGCCATCATTTTATTCATCAAGTGCCCAAAATCAAAAAAAATAGTTGGTTAGCTCGAATGATTGTCGAACGATTGGAATCGAAAACGAATCACCTAGAAGAAGTTTGGGAATGGAATGCGCGTAGTTGGGAGCCTACGTTTTATCAAATGATGGGACATGGTTTTGGTATGCGTTCTAACCGAGTAGCTTTTGAAATGTTAGCAAGGGCGCTTCCTTTGTCTATTGTTTTAAAACATAGAGATGATTTATTTCAACTGGAAGCTTTGTTCTTTGGTCAGGCAGGAATGTTAGATCGGGCATTTATCGATACTTACCCTCAACAATTAAAAAAGGAATATATTTTCTTACGAAAGAAATATAATCTTAAACCCATAAAAGCCTCGGCTTGGAAATTTTTGCGTATGCGTCCCGCTTCGTTTCCTACTATTCGCATTGCCCAATTTGCTCGCCTTTGGTTTCAGCGTCCTTATTTATTTCGTGAAGTCATCGAAAATGAATCTATTGAATGGTATTATCAAACCTTTAAAATAAAAAGTAGTAGTTATTGGGAGAACCATTATGTTTTTGATAAAAAGAGCAATGCGAAGAGCAAATATATTGGAAAAGGAACGATCAACATAATCCTGATTAATATCTTGGCGCCAATGCTTTTTTTATATGGACAAAAAATAGGAAATGATCTTTTTGTAGACCGAGCCATTCGATTATTGGAACAATTACCAGCAGAAAAAAATAGCCTAATTGCAAAATGGAATAGTTTAGGATGGGAAGTAGAAACAGCCGCCGAATCACAAGGTTTAATTCATCTTAAAAATGAATATTGTACAAACAAAAAATGCACAAACTGTGCTATCGGAAATTCGATATTGAAAGGGGAATGAAAGGATTAAACAATTCGTATGCGCAATTGAACTCTGGTACCCATTGGTTGGTTTCCGTCCATAAGGTCTTCAATGAGCAGTTCCACTTTATTGTTTATTCCCGAATTAGAAATTCCATTTAAGATAGCGAGTCGTTCTTTAGTTGTTTGTAAACCCGAAGATTTATATCCTTTGGGTCTCCAAGCATTTAACTCTTCGGCTTTTAATCGACCTACTCCATTATCCTCAATAGTGCAAATTAAAAATTGATCTTTTTTTCTAAATTGAAGAAAAAGTTCTCCTCCTTCTTCACGATGCAAAAGACCGTGTTTAAATGCATTTTCAATTACAGGTTGAATAAGTAGTGGTGGGACCTTGATTTGATGAATTGGAAGCTCAGGTTCTACTTCAAGATGCACTGCAATTTTATCTTCAAACCGCAGTTTTTCTAATTTTAAATATAATCTTAAAAATTCAAGTTCATTTTCTAATGAGATCATTTTTTGTTTAGAGTGTTCAAAAATCAAACGAATTAATCGAGCAAAGAGCGCTAAGTAATTCATAGCCGATTTTCGATCATTTATAGAGAGCAAATGCAAAATAGCGTTAAGCGCATTGAATACAAAATGAGGGTTCATTTGTGATTGTAGCGCCTCCATCCGAAGTTGATTAATTCGTTGCGTGATCTCTTGTTCTTCCTTTTCTTTTCTCCGAATGGAATCAAAACGAAAATAGAGAAGTGCTATACCCAAGCCAATGAGGCAAGAGAAAAGTAAGATAGTGAACCAAGTTTCTTTATAATATGGTTTCTTAATAATGAAGCGCGTAGAAGCCATAATTTCACTAGCTAAATTATCCGAGTTAATTGCCTTCACATTGAAGGTGTAAGTCCCTGGATTTAATCGGCTATATCGAATGACATGATCTGTAGTAATATACCAAGAACTATCTAATTCAGGCATTTGATATTTGTATTTTATATTATTTCGACTTTGATAAGAAAAACCAATAAACCGAATTTCTATTCTATTTTCAAAGTGCGCTAATTCGTGTTCAGGAAGCGGTGCAATCAATTCGTCATTAATCCGAATACTTGATATTTTGACAGGAGGAGGAGTCGTGTTTTGTAGAGGAGTATTGACATCAAAAGAAGATAATCCTTTAGGAGTACCTACCCATATTTTTTCGTCTACTATCGCAAGGGCATTAATTTCATTAGAGATTAAACCATCTAGATTATTGGCTAGCTCAATTTTTTTTGTGGATAGATTTATTTTGTTGAGTCCTTTGTCTGTACCTACCCAAAGATGTTGGTTGGAATCATATATTAGTGCCTTACAGATATTGCTTGACAACCCATCTTGTTCATTTATTTTAACAATTTGTTGATCATTTATTCCCCAAACACCTTGACCATAAGTGGCTAGCCAAATGGTGCCATCTTTAGATTCTTGAATGCTTGTAATTCGTTTAGGAATAGGTTCGGTGGGGCTATTAAATTGAATTAAAGAATCTTGTGAATAATAAAATAAACCTTTCACTGTGGCAATCCATGTTCGATCTTTGCTGTCATGGAAGACAGAAAACGTACGTTCATTGTTGAGCTTAAACCGTTTTAAGGTAGAAAGGTTTATACGCAAAGCTGAATAGCTCATCCCTGACCATAAGTAATTGTTTTTTTCATCGTAAGAAAAAGATTTGATTGAACTTAATTTATTTAAATAATGGACCTTGTTGTTTTTTAAATAATACATTCCTTGATCTGATCCTACATAAAAATATTTATTTTTAGGATGATAGAAACTCGCCATAGTGCGCACCTTCTTAGGCAACCGAAAATTTTGAAATTTACCTTCGTGAAGAATGGAAACCCAACCTTCATCCATGCCAATTAACAATTCTCCCTTGTCATTTGTAGAGAGGCTGAATATCTTATTACTTGGCAAATTGGATTGAATAGAAGAGTAAGATTGTAGTTCAAGAGAAGGCATTACAAAGATACCATCCCCAAATGTAGCAAACCAATAATTGTTTTCACCATCTTGAATCATCCGAACTACAGGATAACCAGATAAATATGGTTCTCCATTGTTTTTGGCATTGAAATTTTGATCAAAACAATAGGCGCCACCACTTGTCAAAATCCAAATGTTTCCTGCACGGTCTTCTTTTATTTGATAAATAGGATGGTTAAATATAGGATGATCTTTTGGAAAAATAGGAATCAATTGACCAGAGTCGATATAGCCTAATAGGGGGTTGTGATAAGCAAAACAAATTAATTTTCCTGAGGTCAATTCCGAGAATCGTAAAGCATACCTGCCTGCTAAATGAATTGCAGGTAATTCGGGATGCGTAGGACTAAATAAGGTAATGGTATCTGCCGCTGGAGAAGGTGGTTGAGAAGTCCAAATGGTTTGGTTAGATCCTTCGCCAAAAGAGGTTGATATTCTACGTTGATCCTTTTTGTTATAATAATAATCTTGAATTTTTACTTCTGAAGTTTGGCGATTAAAAAGATAAAGCCCTTTGTTGGCCGCAAGCCAAATGCGATTTTTAGAATCAATAAAAATATCAAAAAATTGACTTTGATCTGGAAGCCCTTTTAGTACTACGTTTTCTATATTATTATGATCAACTTTGAAAAGTTGTCCAGAAAAATTAATAAGCCAAATGACCGAATCTTGGTCAATTTCAACATCTAAAAATTCTTGACCTTCCATCTCCGAACTTTGAATAGTTTTGAAAGATTTGCCATCGAATTTGCAGACGCCATGTTCTGTCGCTAGCCAGATATAATTTTCATGATCCTGAATTAAACCATAAATAGTAGTACTAGGTAAACCATCTTGATCATTGTATTGAAAAGCAATAGGCTCTTGACCATGTAGCCTAGTTACTAGAACGAATAGAAAGATACACCACCATAAATAGCAGAAGTGTGTTGATATGTTTTGTTGATCTTTTGTGAAAAAAAATGACATTCGAAATGACTTATAATCCTGCGAGTTTATTTAATAATTGATCCTTCTTTTTCAAAGAAATAGAAATAACCGATCCATCAACCATAGTAACGGAAGGGATGCGTGTTCGGGTATATTTAGTGATGTAGTCTAAGTTTATAATGTGCGAACGATGCACGCGCAAAAAATTAAATTCTTCTAATAAAGATTCATACTCTTTCAACGTTTTGGGAACCAATATTTTTTCTCCTTTTATGGAAAAAAAATTGGTGTAATTACTATCTGCCTCACAACGAACAATTTCAGATATTTTAATAAAAGAATATCCTTCTACAGTAGGTAATCCAAGTTTTTGAAAAGGGGATCGAATATTCTCCGACAATACCGCAAATTTTGATCGATCAGAAGCCAACTGATCTTTTTTATCTTCAATACGTTGAATCGCGCTCTTTAGTTCTTCTAAATCAATTGGTTTTAAAAGATAATCTACTGCCGAAAATTTAAATGCTCGAATGGCATATTGATCATAAGCTGTGGTGAAAATTACCTCTGCCTTCAAATCGGGTAAAAAATCAAACAATTCAAAGCCATTATGGATAGGCATTTCTATATCTAAAAATACCACATCAGGATTATACTTTTGAATCGCCTTTACCCCATCAGGAACAGAATAAGCAGAATGCACAACAGTAACTTCCGAACAAAAAATTTCAAGCATGTTTTTTAAGGTGATGCGACTGCTTTCTTCATCGTCAATAATAATTGCAACAATCATAAGGATAATTTTAAGATTAATTCAATTCGAGTTCCAAGTGCTTGATTATTGTGGTCTACTAAGTCGGTAATGATCATTTGTTGGTGATCAATAGATTCTGGTTCTTGTCTAGCATTAATTAAATTTAAACGTTCTTCAGTGATTTTTATTCCAGAAGATCGATATTCTTCAGGTCTCCATGAATTGAGTTTGGCCGCAGCGACTCTTCCTACACCATTGTCTTCAATTGTGCAAGTGAGTACTTGCTTATTTAGGGAAAAGCGAATGTCGATTTTCCCTCCTTGAGGACGATGCATTAAGCCATGTTTAAATGCATTTTCAATTAAGGGTTGAATAAGTAAAGGAGGGAGCTCAATTTGATCTAAAGGAATATTGGGTTCTACATGAACTCCAGCTTCAATTTTATTTTTAAAACGTAAGTTTTCTAAATGTAAATAAAGCGACAAGAAATTGATTTCTTGTCTTAATGTAATTTGTGTTTTTTGTGAATACTCAAAAATTAAACGGATCAACCGCGCAAATTTAGAAAGGTAATTCATTGCTGCTTCATTATCATTGGTTACAATAAATTGCTGTATGGCATTCATTGAATTGAAAATAAAGTGTGGATTCATTTGAGCTTGTAAGGCTTGCATTTTAAATCGACTAATCTTTTCCTTAAAGGCGGCTTCTCGTTGTTCTTTGGTCTTTTTTAATAATTCAATTTCTTTTTCTTTTTCACGCGTTTCATATTTGATTTCCATATCCATCAATTGATAATCTTTTTGTTTTTGAGCAAGTAGATTTTGACGTTTAGAAAACTCTACGTAATGGTTGTATGCTTTTTCATAATCTCCTTGATCTTTAGCTATGGTAGACCACATTTGATAACCAATGGCTTGTTCTTCATTCGATTGAATTTCAATAGCTAAATCCATGCCTTGTTGAATATAAAATAGACTCTTTTCTAGATCATTTTTTTGATAAAAAATCTGACCTAAGGTAATTAATGTAATATGAATGCCTTCTTTCCCTCCGCCCAAATCTTGGTATAAGGCCATGGCTTCGTTGGCGAAAGTGAGTGCTTTTTCCGGAAGATTTCGGCGAACAAAATTTCGAGCTATTTGAGTTAAGCCTAAAGCTTTAACTTCTCGATATCCCGATTCATCACCTGCTTTAATACACTTTTTAAAATAATGATGCGCTTGTTCTAATTCGCCTTTTTGAGCATAGGTGTCTCCTAAGTTATAGTAAAGCACAGTCAGGGTATTAATGTCTAACAAATATTCATAATCATTTAAGATTCGATGAAAGCGAAGAAGTGCTTCTTCATGGTTATATAGGATATAAAAAATAGTACTGATATTGACTAAACATTTTACTGCCGAAAGTTTAAAGTTGATTAATTCTGACTTTTCTAAAGCCAAGAGTAAAGATTTTAAGGCTAATTTTAAATGATGTCGACTACTATGCGCAATGCCAATATTAGATAAACAAAATATTTCCGATTCTACGTCTCCAAGTGATTGACTAAGTCTTAATCCTTCTTCAAAATATTCTAATATCTCTGAATATTGGTGTCTACGTGCGTACACATAACCAATCGCAATTTTTGATTTTAAATGTAAAATATCAAATTGGGTTTCTTGGGCAAGTTCGTCACATTTTTTCCCAAATGCTAACGCTTGATCAAATCGACTTTGTTCTAAAAAAAGTTTACTCAAACGGGCATAAGTTAATCCCTTATACAAATCATCTTTTGCAGGGTTTTCAATGATCTTTAAATAAAAAACTTCTGCCTGTTTAAATTTTTTGGCGGTTTGATACCAATCGCCTTCCACTAAATTAAGGGCATTGATTGATGGCGATTTTACTTCTTCATATTGTGTGCGAAGTTGATCTAATTGCTTCCTTGCTGAATTTAGAAGGCCATCATCGGCAGTATAGGCCGACTCAATAATTAGGAATTTTATTTTTAATAATAAAGCTTCTTGATAAAGCACAGAGGGAGAAGTCGCCGTTTCTAAAACAGTAGAAACAATCTCCTTACCTTGTTTAAGTTTTCGTGCGAGAAGAAGTTGCTCTCCTTTTTTTAACAGAGAAAATAAATGGATATCCAATTCATTCATACTAGCGATTATATCTTAGATACTTTATCAAAAAAATCATTCTTATAGGTCTGCGAAATTTTAAGCTGAGCTCCATTAGACATATAAATCATCGGATGTTTATGTTTCACAAATCGAACCACATGATTTAAATTAATCAAATAAGAATTATGAATACGTTGGAAGTTCATTTCCTGTAATAACTCTTCAAATTTACCGAGCGTTCTTGAAATAATATGCCGCTCGTTATTGCTTAAAAAAACATGGGTATAATTACTATCCGCTTCACAATATACAATTTGTTCTATCTGAATAAATTCCATACCTTCTGCGGTAGGTAAAGCAAGATTTTGATATGGATTACTCATGTTTTCTTTCAAAACTTTATACTTTATTTTGGTTTCCTCTGCTTCTCTTTTTGAACGAACCCGATGTAAAGCTTCTTCTAAATCATTAATGTAAATCGGTTTCAATAAATAATCAATGGCTGAAAAACGAAAGGCTTTAATCGCATATTCATCATAAGCCGTAATGAAAATAACTTCAAAATTGATCGCGTCAAATTGCTCAAATAATTGAAACCCATTTTGTTGCGGCATCTCAATGTCTAAAAATACGACATCTGGATTGTATTTATGTATGATCTTTGTTCCTTCTACAACAGAATGCGCAATACCAGAAACTTGTACGTCATTGCAATATTCTGTAATTAAATTGCTCAATAAGGTACAACTCTTCTTTTCATCATCAATAATTACCGCTTTCATCATAATCCCTTGGTTTTATTCTTCCCAATTTACCGTTTCTAAGCCTATTGTTCAACTATATCTCTATAACAATCAAAATTTTAAGCAACTATTATACTATTAGCACTAAATTAGCCGTTATTTAAACACATATTTATCTAATTTGAATTAAAAAAACAGAATATTATAAGGATGTTGATACTATATTTGACCCTTTTATTCTTTTTTTGTAACTTGTAAGCTGCTTTAAACCACCCAAGAGTAATTTTGTTTTATTCTTAAATGATTTAGTTTTGAAAATTTTTAAATACATAATGCTTTGTGCACTTTTGGGGATTAGTCTGTCCATTCAGGCTAATAATGAAGCAATCTTTTGTCCACCAGATAAAGAATATAATGATGGACAATCTCCTACAGTCTTTTTGATTGGCGAAAACACAGAAACCTTCGAAAAATTATCGGGTAAATATGAAACCACCTTAATTACTGCTTGTAATGGGGAAATGGGAGATGCTTATCGAAAATGGATGGAACTCATGATCGCTTTGGAAACCTATGCCGAAGATAACGACTTTGATATCAATGGTTCTAAAATGTGGATCAAGTTCTTTTGGGGGGAAGACGGTACCATAGATCATATCGCTTATCACCTTAAACCGAATTCTAGAAATATAGATACTAAATCACTTACAAATCTTTTAGAAGGTTTTGTAGCGCATTACCAAATGCCTGTGAAATTTGAGTACAAATTTTCGCATTATGCTAGCGCATCTTTTCCTACCTTCTATAAACGTGCACTTTCTGAGTAACGCACGGTCATTGGCGAATTTGTTTCGCACCACTAACGCTTAGGTTATTGTTTATAAGTATGAAGCTATTGCACTACTAGTGCTTAGGTCTCAGTTATTGCTTCGTTTAGCAATATTAGAATTTGATCTACTAGCATTACTAAACGCTGTAGGAACAGTATCTTTCTTTACCAATTCATCTTCTTCTTCAAATAGTAAATAGCATAAACTGAAGTCAAGATTAATACACCAAAGAATGTTAGCAAACTAAATCCAAGGCTATCATTCAACCGTGCACTCCCTTTAGAATTATAAATCATATTGCCCAACAACATGATAACCCAAGGAATTCCTGGCGTCAGTATAAAAATAGAGATTCCTTCTACCCAAGTCAATTTCCTTTGTCCTAATGCCACAAAATACATAGCAACTGCTGCAAAAAATATTAAGATAGGAATGGTAAAAATAATTGTTCCTAGCATATTGAAGTATATTTGAAATACAAGATACCAACTATTTTTCTATTTCATTACGTTGATAAAAGTAATAAGTCCATCCTGCTTTTTAATGGACCACGACGTAAAATTTTTATGATGGAAAAGATTAAATTTAAATTGACGACTCCTTGTAATGAAAACTGGGATCTTATGAGCCCTAAAGCACAAGGCCGATATTGTAAATTATGCGCCAAAACAGTCATTGACTTTTCAAAAATGAACGAAGAGGAAATCCTAAATTGGTGGAAACTGAAAAAAGAAAGCATAGAACCCTGTGGACGATTTAGTGAATCACAATTGGATCAAAAATCGAATGGAGAACACAGTCATTTGATCCCTTTATTTAGAAAAGCAGCAGCAATTGCTTTGGTTAGTTTTACTGTGCTACAAATAAGCACACCTGCTTTTTCTCAAGGTATTATTGAACATCCTGTTCCTCCAACTTATGAAACCATCGAAATTCAAAAGGTAAAAACCCCAGCTACATTTGAAGTCATTCAAGTGCCTGCAGAATACGATACGATTACTCGAGTACGCATGGTAAAAAAAGCACAAATAAAAGTGATAGAGGAACCTGCCGAATATATTACTGTCCAAAGAAAAGTTTTATTTAGACAAGGAGGTTTCGTTTCCTATCGTGAAATTGATTTGGTTAGCCCTATTATTGAAAATCCAGCATTATTAAAACCAATTCACGCCAAACTAAAAGAAGAAGGTTTTTATAATGGCGAAATTGATGCACCACTTTCTGAAGAAACTCGAAAGGCTGTACTACAATACCGGCATGCGCACAAGATGGAAGGGATCTTCGAAATCAACCAAGAACTATTAGAAAAAATGAACATTTCTTCAAAATAAAACTTACTGCACAATAGGCAATTCTACTCTTGTGGGATGTGCGGCATCTCTATAGATTTCTAACTTGGGTTCTGATTTATGCATCACAGCAAAATGAGTTTGATCCGCACCTGCGATACTAATACGCAAACGATTTCCCTTTTTGACTTGATAAGAAGTAGGGATCATATCAAAAACCAATTCATGAATTTTGCCTTTTTCTAAAGGCATCATATCTTCATCATAAAAAGTGCGTTGAGGAACTACATCCGTATAAAAAGGTTGTTCCTCCGTTAATTTTCGATGCACGCCACGAAGTAATCCTTCTGTAATATAATTCACATTTCCATGAGCATCAATCTCATCTAAATAGACATGGAAATTTCCATCCGTCTGATCTGATTTTACAAATAGATGTACCAATGGATGTCCAGAAATTTCCATTGTTTGTGTTAATGGCGCACTATCGTAATGTAACAATTTTTCCGTATGTTTTTTTCGCTCTGGATAAACCAAAGGTGTTTTTAATTTTCCTATAACCGACATCCATCGAGAATCGGCACCAGTAAAGACGGAAGTGTCTACTTGGTAAAAATCAAAAGCATTTGATCCTTTAGGAGGATTAAAACTCAATGCATTTTCTTCGTCTAAATAAAGCGAGTGAGTACTTGCTTTTGGTGGCCAGGTATTGGTTCCCTTCCAAGCTTCTTCCATCATGGTGAAATAATGTATTTTCGGTTCTTCGTATAATCCGTTGGCTTTACCTTTTAAATGGAAATCAAAAAATTTCATAATTTCAGCAACATGATCAAAACCACTTAAACCCGGATCAGCTGGACTACAATTAAACTTGCCACCGTGTTCCCAAGGACCAATGGTCAATTTGTTTTGCGGATTAGTTAAGGTCAAAAATCGTCGAATATTTGCATGTTGATAATCACCATCCATCCAACCCGAATAACAATAAACGGCAGTATTTGTCGCATTAATTTTATCAGCAAAAACATAAGGACTAAAAAAATCAATGCTTTCAATGTCCACTAAAGGAGGTTTGTCATCTCTACAATTTACACCCGCAGCCGTTTGATTTACATTCATGTTGGCTTCATGATCTTTCAATGCCATTTTAAATTTTTTCTTTCGACCATTTTCTTTTACTCGTCGAACCCCCTTCACCAACAGCTTAATAAAAAAACCACCTCTAGGAATTTTATCCGCATCTAATTTCGAATTATAATAACCCCAATCATTAACAAAATGACGCTGAAAAATTCCACCTGGAAATGCAATATCATCATACACATCATATAAAGAATACATCAACATCACCGCCTTTAAATTAGGATGTTGGTTGAAACTCAAAAACTCTGCGGTTGTCCCACTATAAGAAATACCTAAAGAACCTACATTCCCATCACTCCATTCCTGCTTTAAAATCCAGTCAATAATTTCTGCACCGTCTTTGGTCTCATCTTCTGTCCAAGGATGTAAGCGCTCACCATAACTCGCCCCAGAACCCCTTGCATCCACATTCACAATCGCATATCCCGTAGAGGCAAAAGCTTTGATCATTGCGCCAGTTCGACCAATGAGCCCATCAGAAAACATACTAAACGGCCAGCGTAATTGCGGTGCTCTCCAATATCGAGTTTGGTGGATTAAGGCAGGGATTTTCTCATTAGTTAAACCTTTTGGTAAATATAAATCAACCGCCAATTTAACCCCGTCCCGCATCGTAACGTAATAGGTCTTTATATCCAACCCATTATATTTTATATGCTCAGAATAATCATAAGGCTTAGGCAAATGAATCGCCTTGTCTGAAGTAGATTGACGTTTTGCATTGGCATGCAAAGAGATTGGAAGGCTCCAAAGAAGTACTAAAATAAAAATATAAATTCTCATCCCTAAAAATAATAATTTTTTTCAAAATAACT
>JAHDCJ010000020.1:0-5225 GCA_020629935.1 Saprospiraceae bacterium
GTGGATTGATACCTGTATTTGTGGAGTATCGGTATGTTCGAATACCATTTCCAGTTACTGGCTGATCTTGTGCATAAGTACCGATACCTCGTCCAGTTACTCCAACATCACCAGGTTCTATCGTCATTACCAAACTAAAATAATCACTCCATCCTTCCCCTTGTTGTTCGGCATTCGATAAACAAGAACCTGATCCAGGTCCACCTGTACCACGAATAGAGATACCATGACCATATTCATGCGCAACAATACCATTATCTAAATCACCGTCTAAAGCTGTTGGCCCTGGATTAGGAATAGTTAATGAACTACCTAATTGTATGGTAACACCAGGTAATTGTGCACGAATAGTGGCACAATCAGCTTGACTAATCATTAAACCAGGAATGGTTACCTGATTTCCAACAGCTCCTGCTCCCATAGGGATAGGTGCATCAGGAATATTATTACACATAATAACTGCAATAGCTCCATTATTTTCTGCTTCTAGCATTTTTACTCCAAATTCACAATCACCACGATCGATCATAGCTACATTTCCAGCAATGTCAGCACCATTGATTATTGATTCACAAGCATCAGTATTGGGTGCAGTTCCATCGTCTACAAATACAACGGAAGCGGTGCCATTTAATGTAGCAAAATCACCTCCGAAGCCACCAGGTACATAATCATAATCTCCAGCAATTCCAGCAGGACTAAGTACGCTAAGTACACGAGAAACTCCTCCGCCTCCGCCAGTACCCCAAATATACATTTGGATACGAGCAGTAGATCCATCTTGAGCAGTAGAGAAGTTGGCGTTATTTGTTCCACTTCCATCAAGTGCTTCTGCACGAACATAATCTCCTTGAGAACCTCCGTTGCCATAGTTGTTTACTTGAAAATTTCCAGCAGATTCATCAAAACCGTATTCATACCAAACGTCATGCATCATATTACACCAGTAGAAAAGGTTGACTACTGCAGGATCAATATTTTGATAGGGTTTTTGAGAAGCTAAATCTAAAGCATAATCAAAGTCTAAAGTAGCACCACCATCTGGTTCATCACCCAAACTACTATTTAAATCGAATATATCGTGGTAAGCATGGGTATTATTTCCTCTAGTAATAGTAAATTCTGGGCCTGTAGCGCCATTGGTATCATGCCAGCCAAAAGGAGAAGCTAATGGATTAGCTGGAGAAGTTTCTAAAGTACGAGCTCCATGATTAGGACTTTCTACTGGTGGCGCAAAAACACGATAAGAATTGGCTAAATTATTATTTTTGAAAGAAGCGGTATTGGTTTGCGTTCTTAGGTTATTGATGTCTAAATTTGCATGAGGATGTGCTTCATGGCATTGACCGTCAGGTGTTCCAAAATTACATTTGATTACTTGGTTGTGATAGTTTACAATTTCTCCTGTAACGGCATCAACACGGGCGTTCCACCAGTTTTGAGCACTAAATTCATAAAGTTCTACCATCCAAACTAGGCGCACCTTTTTTAATGCTAATGCTTCAAAAACTAAAGTAGCTTTAATATCTTCTAAAGCAATTCCGTCTTTATTAAATATAAATTCATTGGCATTGATTTGTTCCTTGATTCGTAGGTCATTTTTGGTTGGTACTTGAAAGTTTTGAATCACTTTACGTACCGCAGCTTCTGCAGAGATAGAAGGATTTGAGGTATTCGCCCGATTGGCAATGTTTGCAATAAATCGGTTTCCCATATTTAGGATTTCTCCATTAGGAAGCACATTGATGTTAATGATTCCATTATATACATCAATACCTTGATATCTTTGTTTTAGGTAAATGTGATTGACACCATTATGTTTGGTTATATAATGATCTGAAACTTCATAATCATTGATATCCGTATCGTTTAAGTGAAAATCACCTTTTACGAGTTGTAGATGACGAATAGCTTGGTCTAAAGCTTCTTGTGATTGTGCAAAACTGGTTTGGGTTAGTGTGATAAAAAATAGTAGGGGAATTAGGCAAATTCCCAGTTTTCTAGGTTCAATCATGAGGTTTTATTTGGTTAGGGATAATATTAAATAAGTTTTAACAGACTACAAGTTAACTATAACTAATATCATTTTGTTCATAGATTAAAAGAGAAAACTAAATTTGACTTGGAGAAGACACTTTAATAAAAAAAGCGAGCTTCTAAGAGAAACTCGCTTTTTTATATGTTTTAAGGTATTCTTTTATTGGAAATCGACCAATTCGATATCAAATACTAAGGTAGCATTTGCAGGAATTAAACCACCTGCGCCACGTGTACCATAAGCTAAATCCGAAGGAATAAGGAAGGTGCCTTTTCCTCCTTTATCTAATAAAAGAATCGCTTCTTGCCATCCTTTGATTACTTGTGATAAACGAAAGTCTAATGGTTCTCCTCGATCATAAGAAGAGTCGAATTTTGTTCCATCCAATAAGGTACCTTTATAGTGTGCTTTTACTTTTGAGCTTGCACTAGGTTTTTCGCCATTTCCTTTTTTAGAAATGATATAATGAATACCTGAATCTGTGGATTCAACTTTTAATTTATTGGCTATTGCATAATCAATAATCGCATTTTTTTCTATTTCAGCTTGTATTGTTGGATCAACTACTTTTGTTTTCTTTAGTTTAGAAAAATAACAAGCGGAAAAAGTACTAAGTACGATAATGAGAATACTAGCAAAGAGGTATGTTTTCACAGTAATATTTTTTATTGAAAGTCTAATAATTCTACTTCAAATACAAGGCAAGCGTTACCTGGGATTGTAGGAGGTGCACCACGTGTACCATAAGCTAAACCTGAAGGGATAAGGAATTTTCCTTTTCCGCTTTTCTTTAATAAAGGCACTGACTCTTGCCATCCTTTAATAACTCCACTTAAAGGAAATTCGATAGGTTCTCCTCGATCATAAGAAGAATCGAATTGAGTACCATCCAATAACGTACCTCTATAATGTACTTTTACTTTATTACTAACAGTTGGACTTTCTCCAGTACCCGGAGCATCAATTTGGTAATAAATGCCTGAATCTGTTTTTTGCATAGTTAATTTATTATCACTAACAAATTTAGCTAAGATTTCGTCATCTTTTTTCGCTTGCACTGCAGGGTCAATAACTTCAAGAAGTTCAACATTAAAAATAAGTACAGAGTTTGCAGGTATTTTTCCTTGTGCTCTTCCTCCATAGGCAAGATTTGAAGGAATATATAAAGTACCTTTTCCTCCTGGTTTAAAAAGAGGAATTCCTTCTTGCCATCCTTTTACCACACCCGTCAATGGGAAATCAATAGGCTGACCTCGATCTACTGAAGAGTCGAATACCGTACCATCAAGCAAAGTTCCATGATAATGAACTTTTACGAAAGATTGTAAATTGGGGTTTTCTCCTGAACCTTCTTTTTCTATCGTGTAATAAATACCAGATGCGGTATTTTTTGCCTCAATTTTATTTTTGACTAAATAGCTTGTGATTAGTCCATTATCAATTGCTTGTTGGCTACCACTTGGGAAAGGAAGGGCTTCATAACTAAGACCACCGCCACAACTTAGCAAGAGTAAGGATAGGGAGAGGAATAACAGAATGTTTTTCATGTTGCAAAAAAATTTATGTTTCGATTAAAAATATGCACGCAAAGATATAAAATAAACGCTTTAAATCAGAGGATTTAAAGCGTTTGGAGATTCTTAAAAATTAACCGGCTATATTTTTAGGCGGATTTTCTTTGGTTTGTGGATTTGCAGTTGATTTTTCAATAGGTCCTTCTACATGAAGTTGATACTCATTAGAACGATATTTTTCTTCGTCTTCTGAAAATTCCTCATCTAATACTTTCGGCGAATTTACAGCTGTTGTTTCTGGTTCTTTATCCATCAGTAATTTCTCCATATATTCAGATAATTTTTCTTTTACGGTATAAGGGTCAGCGCCGTCGACCAATAATTCTCGAATGGAGGATAAATATCCTGCTAATTTAGCTCCTTTTACTTTTGCATCTTTCTTTGCTTTTTCTGCTTCTTTTTGAGCTTCTTTTGTTTCATCTGTTTTATGTCCTAGTAATTGTTCTCCAGATTCTACTAAGCGATTAAGAAATTTGTAGACTAAAGAGGCAGAGAAACCACCAATTAGAGCTACTGTAGAGCGAGAAAGCTTGGCAAAAAAATCAGAGTAATCTGAAATTGGCAATAAAGCAGCCAAAGACATACCAGCTACAATACCAAGCGTAAAGCGAGTCCAGTAAGTAGATTTGTATTTTGGGTGGAATGTACGTGTAGTCGTATATTTATGCGCTTCAAATAGTTCTTTAATTGAAGCCCCAAGACCAGCGGCCGCTGCAAGAAATAATAAATTCGCTAAAATGGGTAAGCCATTTCCTTCTAAAGCTTGACTATTTAAGTTAAAGCTTACATGTTCGGACATGCTCAATAGCATGAGTGCCACAAGGCAAATAATGGATGCCATGACCAATTGGCGAATAAAACCAATTTTAGAAATGAAGCCGAAAAAAGTCTTCTTGTTTTCCTCTTTATCGAAAAACCTAAGTGATTCAGGTGTACCTGGAGAAACGGCTTTTAATAATTTATTATAAACATTGATTAAATCAAGATAAATGTCTTTTTCTACTGCTGGATCGCCTTGCCAATTTTTATAAAGCTCTACTTTTTGGATGATTTCATGATCCAGTGCTTTTCCTGTATCAATGCCATGTTTTACCATTAGTGTACAATCATCAAGAATTTGGGATAATAAAGGATTGGAAGTACTTGAAATGCCCATTTTTTTTATTTTTAAAAGATTCTAGAAGTTGTAAAATAGGACATATAGTCATATGTCCTATACGAATTCAAAAATAGTAAAGATTTTTGGCCTTTGGCTTAGATCAAGCAATTAATTAAGTTTTTTTTTATTTTTATTTTTTTTGAAATTCAAACTATCTGTAAATGAATGAGTTACGTCATATGACTCTTTTCTTTCTATGTTACATTTTTGGTTTTTTTAAACATTCTTATCTATATGGTTGCATGCATGTAGTATTTCGTTTTTTATAAATAATTGCAACTATAACGTTAATTTACAGTGTTTTATGTGGTTTAGTGTTAAACGTTTTTTTTTCTTTTAGTCTAAAAAAATGAATGAAGTGTCATAGAACTATTTAAATAGTTTAGACGTTTAATAATATGAGTGGCATTTTGATTGTCACAAAAAATATATAAAATGATTTGAATTTTATTTT
>JAHDCJ010000020.1:5325-16061 GCA_020629935.1 Saprospiraceae bacterium
TGAGTGGCATTTTGATTGTCACAAAAAATATATAAAATGATTTGAATTTTATTTTGAGAATTACTAGTAAATTTTTACTTTTATGGTAGTTAGCAGAAAGAATCCAATATTACTCACGCTTTTTAAACCCTTGTAAAAAATGAAAACCTTGTTCCAAAAGGGGGTTTCTACTACGTTTGAAGACATTATTATTACTGATGTTATTGGTGATAATCAATAGACAACCCTCAAACAACTAAAAGATTTAAAGGAAGTGTATCATACACTTCCTTTTTTATTAAGAAATAAAATAAAAACATAAAATATATATTACTTTTCATGCAACCTAAATAACCGCAGTTTACTCTTAGTTTCATAAAGAGTATTTTAAGCTTTACCCGAGCTTAAGTAAAACAGACATTTTAACTAATACGACCAATGAAAACATTAATACTGCACCTATTTTTAGTGTTGCTCTCTATGTCTATGTATGGACAATCAGGAGTTCATGATTTTAGATTAGTATTGGACACCATAGATTGTACCAATATGAATGTAAAATTAGACTTAGAGCTAAAAGCAAATTCACCAGTCTCTATTTTTAATATTGGGAATTTAAACGCTCGAATATCTTACAATCGAACAGTTATAGAGCCCAATTCTGCTATTTTGGTAGAAGAACTTGAATTATCTGGTTTCGTGGAAGATCCAACGAATATATTATCAGTTTATGGAAATCATACTTTAAATGGATCTATTGATACCGTAATTTCTTATTCACTACCATTAGGTGGCGGGCCTGGAGCTATTGCTACCTCAGAAACTTGGTGGAAATTAGGCCGTATTCAAGTAGATTTTATTCAAGGGTCAGGCTGTACGGATTTTATTATTCATGATAATAATATCTTCCCATCTTCAGAAGTTTCTGAAAAAGTAGGAAATTTCCAATACCCAACTGGATATGGAGAATATTATGTATTAACAATCTGCCCAAGTGCATTTTGTTCAGAAAACTTGCCTGTAGAGTTAATTTCCTTTTCCAGTGAGAATAACGATTGCCAAGTAGGTCTAAACTGGGTAACTGCTTCAGAATCAGAAAATGATTATTTCTTAGTTCAACATAGTGAAGAAGGAAGTGTTTTTGAAACTATTGGATTAGTAAATGGAGCAGGTAATTCTACTTCTGAAAACTATTATTCATTTCAAGATGAAACGAGAAGAAGAGATGGATACTATCGTTTAGTACAAGTTGATTTTGATGGTACACGCAGTATCTCTGAAAAAATATATGTTCGTACACCGTGTTTCTATGATCCTGTGATTGGAACACAATCAATCTATCCAAACCCAGTACGTGATGGTCGATATATTAAACTAGATTTTACTTCGGATAAAACATTTGAAGATGCGACTTACCAAATTGTTGATATCACTGGAAAAATTGTAAAATCGGAAACGTTTATTATTAATGAAGGAACAAATCGACTTAAAATGGAAGTAGATGATTTTGCTGCTGGAGTTTATTTTGTGAAGATACAAACAAACGATTGGATTTCAAGTCCATCTAAATTTATCAAATTGCATTAATCGTAATTTAAATATATATATAACCTGTTGCTATTAATTTGGTAACAGGTTTTTTTTATTCTAAAACTTATATTATATTTATTATTATTAAATTTAATGAACGAAATTTAATGCCCCAAACTTTTTTTTGGCTACCCACCATCAAAAAGTAAACATAAAATAACCGCACTCATGAAAACTCGACAATCCACTCTGAGGTGGTATGCCCTGTGGTATACCCTCTTGTCTTTTCCTTTCCTTGCTTTTAGTCAATCAGGAATCCATGATCTCCGAATTCTTCTTTCGGAGGTAGACTGTAATAATCAAAATGTATATTTCAATTTAGATGTAAAATCTAATGCCCCAGATGCCGCCTTTCACGTGGGAGATATGAATCTTCGTATTTCTTTTAATCGTTCGTCTATTAAACCCAATAGTGCGGTTATAGATCGTGAATTAGACCTCTCAGGATTAGTTGAAGAACCCCCAGGAGAATATAGTTTTTATTATCCTCATTCTTTATTAGGTTCTATTGATACTGTAATTTCTTATTCTTTTATTTTAGGAGGAGGAATTGGACTTTTAGCTCCATCGGATGAATGGATAGGTATTGGTCGTGTAAAAACAGATTTTGTTTTAGGAGGAGGTTATGCCGAATTTTATGTGCATGATGGAACCGTTTTTCCTAATTCTTGGGTTATGGAAAAATTTGAGGATGAAGAATATTTGACCCAATCAGGGGCATATACAGGTTTATTAGTGCCTATAGATAATCTTTGTAATGGAAACCTCCCGATAGAATTGCTTGCTTTTACAGCTAAGGCAATAGATTGTAAAATACACTTAAATTGGTCAACGGCATCAGAGACTGAAAATGATTATTTCATCATCGAGCGTAGTGAAGATGGACTTGATTTTGAACCTATTGCATGGATATCTGGCGCAGGAAATTCAGAAGAAGAAAATAGTTATGAATATACCGAAGAAGGAATGAGAAGAGATGGATATTATCGGTTAGTTGATGTGGATTTTGAGGGCAATAGAAACTATCATCCTGCATTATATATGAAAACGACATGTGCCAATAATAGCTTAGTTGGTGCCCAACAAGTCTATCCCAACCCCGTTCCTTCAGGGCGATATTTGAAATTTGATTTTGACGCCTTAAATGAAGACAATACGGGTATATATGAAATTACAAACTTGATGGGACAAAAGTTAATTACACAGCCATTTACCATTATGGAAGGCATAAATGAGTTGAAAATTGGAGTGGATGATTTACCTAAAGGGACTTACTTTTTGAAAGTAATCTCTAAAAATTGGTATGCTAAACCAATTTCTTTCCAAAAAATTTAATAGTCAAACCTCAGTTCATATTTAGAGAAAACCCCTAGTAGAAATACTAAGGGTTTTTTTATGGGAACAAATCTATTTTAAGCTTCAGCTTTAGGATTTGAAAAGTTCATCGGAAATGGGGGAGGAGTTTGATCTTCAATAACTCCAAAGGTGGCTTCATATTTTTTTACATTATCAGCCAAAGCCGCCAAAAATCGTTTAGCATGTTGTGGGGTTAGAATGATCCTTGATTTTACTTTTGCTTTTGGCATATTAGGCATCATTCGAATAAAGTCAACAACAAACTCTGCTGGCGAATGATTAATAAATGCCAAATTTGAATACGTTCCATCAGCTACTTCTTCTGGTAACTCAATATTTAATTGTTTTTTATTTTCTTCCATGATTATTTTATTTATTTTAATATGATGTAGCGAAGTTAATTAAATCTACGAGATTCTTTGTCCTTTGTTGTCTCATTGCACGTAAAATTAAAAATTATGGAAAAATATTTCAAAACGAATCAAGAAAATTGGGATAAACGTGTGGCTTATCATCTAGAATCTAGCCTGTACAATATGGATCAGTTTAGAAAAACTAAAAATTCACTGACACAAATAGAATTAGATGGCTTAGCAGAAGAAGTAAAAGGAAAATCGTTACTGCATCTTCAATGTCATTTTGGACAAGATACCATGTCTTGGACAAATCTGGGGGCAAATGCAACTGGAATAGACTTTTCTCAAAAAGCTATTGATGCGGCAAAAGAAATTAGTACAGAATTAGGTCTGGCTACTCAATTTATTACATGTAATGTGTATGATGCCGCAGAATATATCAACGCGCCTTTTGACATAGTGTATACTTCCTTTGGAGCTACTTGTTGGCTTCCTGATTTAGATCAATGGGCAGCAGTGATTGATCGTTGTTTAAAACCTGGTGGAGTTTTTTATATAGCAGAATTTCATCCGACCTTATATCTTTTAAATTTTGATTCCTTGAAAATGGAATATCCTTATTTTAATGTGGGAGCCTTAGAAGAAGATATAGAAGGAACTTATGCAGATCGAAATGCACCTATAAAAAGTAAAGAATATTTTTGGTGCCATTCTATTGAAGAAACAATGATGCCTTTTATAAATCGAAATTATGAGCTTATTCATTTTAAAGAATATCCCTATTCTCCTTTTTCTTGCTTTCCTAACATGGAACAAAAGAGCGAAAATGAATATTTCATGAAAGGATTAGAACATATTGTGCCTTGTGCGTTTTCATTGAAAATGAAGAAAAAGAGCGATTGAAACCAATAGATAGAAATAAAAAAGCGGATAGAATTTATATAAATTCTATCCGCTTTTTTATTAGTCTTAATTCCTTATTCTACAATCGCTTTAATTTTAAGCTCAGTAACAATAGGATCTGTATTCGCAATAATATTAACTTCTTGTTCTTGAATACCTGTTTTACCTTTACTATCAAATTCTACTTTGATTTTCCCTGTTCCTCCAGGAGGAATTGGATCTTTGGGCCAATCAGGAACTGTACATCCACAAGATCCAGAAGCGAATTCTATTACCAAGTCGGTATCTCCTGTGTTAGTAAAAGTGAATACGTGATTTTTTTTTTCACCTTCTTTTATCGTTCCAAAATCTTGGAACGATTCAGTAAAACTCATATTGGCAATTCCATTTTTCAAAATTTCTTCTGGCATTGGAGGAGGCGTATTACTTCCACTTGAATTTTCTTCTATTCTAGGTGGTTCTACACTTCCATGAGATACAGATACTTTTATTCGTCCGCTTGGATCTGCTCCACTTACAATACGAAATTCTGTTCTTCTGTTATACTGACGTCCTGTTGGATCATCTGCTCCATTTGCTTTTTTATTAGGTGCTTTGGGTTTGTACTCTCCATAAGACATAGGAACCATTCTCCCTCTAGGGATACCACGTGACTCTAAATAACTCACTGCGGAAGTAGTCCGACGACCAGCTAATTGATCATTATAAGTATTGGGTCCTAATGCATCGGTATGTGAAGCAACTTCTAATACCAATTGTGGGTAATCTGTTAAAATACCTGCAATTTTATCTAAAGTTAATGCTGCATCAGAGCGAATATTAGACTTATCAAAGTCATAATAAATTGTATCAAGTTGAATTACAATATATTTATCTTCTACTGGTGGCGGTGGTGGTGGTGGCGGAGGAGGAGGAGGCGGAGGAACTGGTCTCAAATTCAATTTGGTTTCCAATAACTCTTGACCAGGAAGATTTAAGGTAGAAACTTCTACCGTATCATTATAGTATCCTTCCTTAGAACCAATAATTAAATATTTTTCTTCTCTTAACACATTAACAAATTCAGAACGATTAGAACTTGCATTGGTCTTACTATCTTCTACTTTGTTTTTCTTAATAAGTTGAACGGTAGTTCCAGAAAGATCTGCTTGTGTTTCTGCATCAAATGACTTTGCTAATATATTAATTGGGATATAATATTTTATTTCAAAAATATCATCACAACAAGTTTCGCTTTTCAAGGAGATCGTACCAGGTCGATTAGATACCACAAAACCGTTATACCCTTTACTATCTAAAGTATAATAAAGATCGTCTACTGTGGAATTAACTCCTTTACCCATGTTTTCTGCATTGGCCCATTCACCACCTGCCCAACTACTTGAGAATACATCGTAGCCTCCTATCGTAGGATGTCCAGTAGAACTAAAGTAAAGGGTTCCGTTATGGAAGAAAGGAGTTTCTTCATCTCCAATAGTATTAATAGATCCTGCATTTATTGCCGCATCCATGGTTCCATTGCTATTAAAAACCGCATAGTAGACATCCCATCCACCTTTTCCTCCAGCACGATTAGAAGTAAAGAATAAGGCATCTTGCCCATTTACTTGACCAAAAGCAGGTTGTTTAGAAGTACTACCATCATTTACGGCTGAAAGCTTTTCTGCATTTCCCCATTCGTTATTTCCTTTACTTTCGCTTACATAGATATCGCAACTACTTAATGCATTTCCATCTAAAGCACATCGAGTGAAATACATTTTAGAAAAATCAGCATTGAAGGTTGGATGCCCGCAGTGATAACCATTAGCATTGATTGCACTTCCTAAAGGTTCGCCTTGTGACCAAGAGCCATCACCTTGTCTAGTGGAAGAATAGATTTTGGCGTATTGTGCATTACCTGCTTCTTCTAATGAAATGACTTCATCAGATTTGATAGCAGCATAATACAACACTTCTTCCCCTGCATAACGAGGAGAGAAATCAGTAAAAGGAGAATTGATCGTTTCCCCTGCATTTTCTAGAGAAGTAATCATTTCGTTTTCTGGCATTTCTTTAGCCATCTCAGAACCAAAAATTTCATTTTCTGCTAAAGCTTTAAGATTTGCATCTTGGCTTGACTCAATAAATTTTCGAAATTCGGTAACGGATTCATCGTATTTGCCATTCATCTTTAGCACTCTACCATAAGTGTAGCGCGCTGTTGGATAAGAACCATCTTTATCCAGTCGAACTAGGCGTTTGTACCATTTCTCCGCATTCTTAAAGTCTCTAAGTAAATTATGACAGTCTGCAATCTTACTTACGACCTCTACATTTCTTTTATCTTCTTCGTATACTTTTTCATACCATTCCAAAGCGTTGTAATAATCACGAACCGCCATTTTTTCATCAGCAACTTTAGTCATTTTTGCTGGTGTTAGTTGTCGGATCGGTTGTGCAACTAATAAGGAAGTGGTTAAAGCAACGAATAAGAAAATAATCCAGATTTTTTTCATTATGTGATGTCTTTTTCCGTTGTATAAAGGGTTAATATTGATAATTTCAAATTAGAATCGAGGACAGAATAATACAGGTTTAACAACAGGTGTTTTGTATACACGTGCAATGTACCAAGCACCAATTTCAAATCCTCCTCGGTTATTACTTACTGCAGTAAGGTCAGATACGTTTACATCATATGCAAATCCCACTTTTAGGCCTTTGATATCCATTCCAATCATGGCTTCTACCGCATCGTTTAAACGATAACCTCCACCAAAGTTTAGCGTAATATCTTTTTCAGCATTAAGGTGATATCCTAAGTGCAATTGCATTCCTATTTCAGAAGCTTTAGCTTGTTGTTGATAGAATCCCATTGGTTTTAAAACTAATTTCTTTCCAATGTCAATGTTTAATCCTCCATGAATAATCATTCGAGAAGGTAACTTCCCATCATCTTTGGTATATCCAGGCGCTAATTTTAGAAAGGCATCTTCTGGTTGTAGTAAATGATGCATAGCAAAACCCGCATAAAAATTGAACTTACTTGTTAAATAAGTATTAAACACGGCACCAGCCGTAAAATCGGGATATGAAATATTCGTATCTTCAAAATTGGCTAATTCCATACTTGAACTACTAGGAGTAGTTAATCCTCCGCTTAGTAATTGATCTTGGAAGATCAGTGCGGTTTGGTCAAGCTTCTTTTGTACATATCCTCCTTGAAAACCAAGTGAAAGATAAGTATTTGCTTTTTTACCAATAGCTAAATGATAGGCCAAAGACAACATGGCTTCTAAATGGCTAAGTTGAGAAGTACCTGCTTTATCATTTAAGAAAGAAACACCTACACCAAGCCAATCATTTTTTCCAAATCCTCGTACGATAGGTGCATCAATGAAGAAAGAAGGGGTTTGGTATTGGTTGTCAATTACACTTCTCCATTGATCGCGATAAATTCCTCCAATTCGAAATGTACCTTCAAAGGCTCCCGTTAGACCTGGGTTTAAGGTCATTGGAGATAAATTGAATTGGGTAAAGTGGATGTCTTGCGCTTGTAATTTTAACAAAGGCAAAACAAATAAGAAAATCAGTAGCCAACGTAAACTTTTCATCATTTTATGCTTGTTGAAGATTCTTTAATCAAATAAAAATAAGTAGATAACTTATATCTTATTTAGCTTATTATAATAGATTCCACTAAAATATGGAATGTTTGATAAAAAAAGGAAGTATTCCGACTTTTTATTGAAAAATCATATCCTATTTCTTTTTATGTTTCCTAAAAATGATCAAGATTGACTGAATATAAATATGATTTTTAATTCATGTCTAAATAATCGAATCAATAACTGGCTTAAAATCAATTGTTTCCATGCATTTGAAATGTCCTTTAGGGCATTGGTCTTTGCCTAGTTTTGAACAAGGTCGACAAGATAATTTTTTTACTTCTAAGCTAATATTTAGATTTTTTTGGCTTCCAAAATATGGATACATGCCAAAATCGGGTATGGTATTGCCCCAAATAGAGTATATCGGTTTCTTTAATGCACTAGCGATATGCATGAGCCCAGTATCATGGCTAATCACCCAACTGGATTGTTGTAAAACCAAGGCGGATTGATGGATAGTCAATTGGCCACAATAATCGTAATGGATATCCTTAAGCTCTTTTATTATTATGGAGGCATTTTGTTGATCTTCGGGACCTCCTAAAAGTAGGACTGGTTTATTGATTTGATTGCAGAGTTCAATAATTCGGTGATTGGGTAATCTTTTTGTAGAATAAGTTCCTCCTATGGCAAAAGCGACATAAGGAGTAGGGGGTAAGTCAAAAGGTAATGTAGTATCAGCTGGTATAAAAAAGTCAAGTCCTTCTTTATCAGGTTTAACCCCTAAGGCTTGGGTAGCTTGAAAATATCGATCTACAATATGTACTGGGGGTAATTTATTGATTTTAAATTGAGTCAATAGCCATTTTTGAAGATTCAACTTTGGAAAAGAAGCAGAGGGAAGACCTAATTTTCGTTTAAGTTGAAAACTACGTAAGTTGTGATGGAGATCAACGATAAAATCAAATTTTTCCGCTTTTAATTGAGGAATAACTTCTTTAACCTCTTTTTCTATTCCCCAAATCTTATCAATATATGGGTTGGCTGATATTAGTGTAGTAAATTTTTTTTTGCTAAGAAAATGAACTTCTGCTTGTAATTGCTTTTTAATACCACGTACAATTGGACTTGTTAGTACAATATCGCCAATGGAACTAAAGCGAACAACCAGAATTTTTTTCATAAATAAAGTTAGCAGCCAAAGATTAGAAGGCAGATCATAAACTATTTTTCAAACGAATAATAGCAAGGAGGTTATTATTCAAAAAGAGCGTCCAATAATTAAGATGTTT
This sequence comes from Saprospiraceae bacterium, assembly GCA_020629935.1. GTDB lineage: Bacteria > Bacteroidota > Bacteroidia > Chitinophagales > Saprospiraceae > JAHDCJ01. The sequence goes on from JAHDCJ010000020.1 coordinate 14,395, forward strand.
TATTTAGAAACCTTATGATCTTTTTTATTGATTTTGAAACGCGTACCAAAAATATAATCCCATAATTTACTACTCACTCCAAATCCATTCTCTGGATCATGATAATGATGAACCATATGATGTTCTTTTAACATTAAAAACAAAGGATGTTTAATCTTTGCGTGATGTAATGCATAGTGTGTCATATCATAGGTAAGATAGCCTACGATAAACCCTGGGAAAAAAGCCATAGCATAAGCATCGCCTAATAAATAAGTATACAGAAAATAAAAAAGTACACATAAAGGAATGCTAAGTCCTGGAGGCATGACCAATCGTTTAGAATCATTGGGGTAATCATGATGTACGCCATGAGCAACAAAATGAATACGTTTTCCTAATTTTCCTGGAGGTTCATAATGAAATACAAATCGATGAAGCACATATTCGGCGAAAGTCCAAGCAAAAAAACCAGCGACAAATAAACCTAGTATGGTTAACGTAGGCACTTGAAAAACAGCAATGGCTCGGTAAAGAAAATATATAGTGAGTGGTACATATACAATTAATGGAGCAATCCAATGTACTCTTGACATGACATCTAGAAAGCTGTTTTCAAACATTCTGACTGACTCGTCTTTGTTGGAAACGAAGTTTTTTGACATTGGTTTAAACATTTTGGTGAATTTGCATTATAGCAAATCACGGAATCAAAATAATAGGGGCACTAATATTATTAATGCTTTTCGACGCAAAATTACAAAAATCTTTCAAATGAAAGGCTTTTCCATTTGAATTCTGAAAATAAAAATATAGAAATGCCGTTCGTTTATTTTTTGTTTCCTACTTGGCAATCGCCATCTAAAATAGCTCCTGGATCAACTTGTAATTTACCTGCGCTAATGCTTCCTGAAACTTTTGCTGAGGAGGCTAATTGAAGCAATTCTTTGACTGTAAGTGTGCCTTCAAAAGCGCCTTCTACGGTCATATTTTGTGTTTTTAAAGTGCCTTCAATTTTAGCTTGTTTCCCCATAACTAATTTATGCGTACATTCCACATCGCCTTTTATTATACCATCAAGTCGGACATTATGATCAAACTTAACAGTTCCTTCGATTACGGTTCCTGCAGCAATTTGACTCATATTTGCCGCACCAGAGCTTTGTCTCATGTTTGCGTCAGAGTTTTTTGCACCAGCATTGGTATTGCGACTATCTCCTTTTAAAAAAGAAGCAAAGAAGAGATAAACGGGATTTACGGTTGATTTTGTGTAAGACATATAGCGTTGGTTGTTAATTGATACGATATTTTAATCCTAGCTTATTAAGGTGTTCTACAAATTCAGTATCCGCATGAATACTATAAGTTCTAGAGGACAAATTTACTTTAAGTTTTTCAGCTTTACTAAATAAAACCATTTTTAAACGATGTTTTCCTTTTTTATTTTGACATAATAGTTCAATATCATTTAATAATTTTTCATTTAATATATCTGCATCGATCCAAATTGAAAGTGATTCTGTAAGTTCATCGCCTACGGTTTCTAGCAATCTAACTTCCGAAGGTTTTAGTTCTAAATCGCCTTCTTTTCCCCAACGCGCCTGATATTTTCCTTTAATATAGAGTACATTACCTAGTTCAAAGAAGTTTTTGAATTTCACATAATTTTCGCCAAACATTCTCATGTT
>JAHDCJ010000020.1:16161-42313 GCA_020629935.1 Saprospiraceae bacterium
GGCATTGGAGGTTCAGGAATCATTACTTCCGCGGCATCTCCAAAAAGGGAATTAACGTTTTGCGCAATTTGTAATTGATGGGCATTCCCATATTTTAAGGCATGCGTCAAAAGCGTCTCAAATTTATCTGAAGGAGCGAGATATTGTGCTCTATGGTATTCTTCAAAACAATCGAATCCACCACTGAGAACTAAACTCTCAAAGCATTTCTTATTTACAGATCGGAGATTTAATCGTCGACACATGTCAAAAATACTTAAGAAATGGCCATTGGCATTTCGTTCTTCCAAAATAGCCTCCACAGGACCTTCTCCAACGCCTTTAAGTGCAGACAAACCAAAACGAATTTGTCCTTGTGGGTTTACCTTAAAGTTAAGCCCACTTTCATTGATGTCAGGGCCTAGTACATCTACATTTTGTTTTTTACATTCCTTTAAGAAAAATTCGACTTTAGTGATATCATTTTTATTGTGTGATAATACCGAAGCCATAAATTCAGCGGGATAATGAGCTTTTAAATAAGCCGTTTGGAAAGCGACTAAAGCATAACAAGTAGAGTGTGATTTATTGAATGCATAGGATGCAAAAGCTTCCCAATCTTTCCAAATTTTATCGATCACTTTTTTAGGATGGCCATTGGCTTCACAACCAGCTAAAAATTTAGGATAGAGTTCATCAATAAGTTTTTTCTTCTTTTTTCCCATTGCTTTTCGAAGCATATCTGCTTGGCCTTTTGTAAAGCCTCCAAGTTTTTGGGAAAGCAACATGACTTGCTCTTGGTAAACCGTAATACCATACGTTTCAGATAAATACTCTTCCATATCATCTAAATCATAGGTAATGGCTTCTCTACCATGTTTCCTTGCTACAAAATTAGGAATATAAGCTAAAGGCCCAGGTCTATAGAGGGCGTTCATGGCAATGAGATCCTCAAATTTGTTAGGGGCAAGTTCGCGGAGATAGCGTTGCATTCCTGTAGACTCATATTGGAAAATACCAATGGTTTCTCCACGTTGGAAAAGTTCATATGTTTTGACATCATCCAAAGGAATTTCATCTGGGTCAATATCTACTCCATGCGTTTCTTTAACCATTTCAATCGCATGCTTGATTATGGTCAAGGTTTTTAAACCTAAGAAATCCATTTTCAGAAGACCCGCATCTTCGGCTACACTATTATCAAACTGAGTAACTAATAAACCTGAATCTTTAGCACGGGTAACAGGAACAAATTTTGTGATATCATCAGGTGTAATTACCACCCCACAGGCATGAATACCTGTATTTCGAACGGAGCCTTCTAGCTTCTTGGCTGTTCGAATCATTTCTCCAATGTGATCTGTGCCTTCCGCCAATTTTCTAAATTGGTAAGCTTTTTCTACATCATCAGAATTCATCTTTCCTTTGAGTCCTGCGTCGATATCTTTATCACTAAGTACTTTTTTCAAAGAAGCAGAAAGGTGTAGGGGAAAAGTTTTTGCTACTCGATCTACTTCAGGTAAGGGCACATCCAATACACGACCTACATCACGTAAAGAACTTTTGGCTGCCATAGAACCATAAGTAATAATTTGAGCTACTTGATTTTGGCCATATTTATCAATTACATAATCAATAATTTTACTTCTTCCTTCATCATCGAAGTCAATATCAATATCGGGCATGGAAACCCGTTCAGGATTTAGAAACCGCTCAAATAGTAGATCGTATTTAATAGGATCAACATTGGTAATACCAATACAATAAGCTACTGCGGAACCCGCAGCAGATCCCCTTCCTGGACCAACGGCAACACCCATTCGTCGAGCTTCTGTGGTGAAGTCTTGAACAATTAAGAAGTAACCAGGATAGCCTGAATTTCGAATAACATCCAACTCGAAATCTAACCGTTCGGAGATTTCTGGTGTAATGGTTCCATATCTTTTTTGTGCTCCTTGATAGGTAATATGACGTAGAAATTCATCTTGTGTTTTAAACTCAGGAGGTAGTGGGAAAGCGGGGAGTAATACATCCCGTTTTAGTTGTAGGGTTTCTATCTTAGATAAAACTTCCATGGTATTATCAAGCGATTCAGGCACATCTTTAAAGATGTGTCCCATTTCGGCTTGGGTTTTAAAAAAGAAATCAGAGCTAGGAAATTTAAATCGTTTATCGGACTCTTTTAAACTACCCGTATTGATACAAAGTAAAATATCATGAGGAAGGTAATCTTCTTCATCTACATAATGTGAGTCGTTGGTTGCAATTACTTTGACATTATATTTTTTTGCTAAACCAAGTAGCACTTGGTTAATATCTTCTTGGCTAATGCCTAGGCCATCAATATTTTCTAAGCCACGATGTCTTTGAATTTCGATATAATAATCTTCACCAAAAATGTTTAGCCACCACTTGAGAAGTTCCTCTGCTTTTTCAATTTGTCCATGCATGATGGCTTGAGGAATCTCTGCACCAATACAACAACTTGTTACGATAAGTCCTTCATGATATTGCTCAATCAACTCTTTATCAATACGAGGGAATTTGGAATACATCCCTTCAATAAAACCGAGAGAACAAAGCTTTGAAAGATTCTCATAGCCTTTTTTATTTTTGGCTAACATAAGTTGATGGAACCGTTTATCTCGTTCACCTTTTCCTTTAGCAAAAGATTGTTTATGGCGGTCTTCAACCAAATAAAATTCACAACCAATGATGGGAACGATTCCTCTCTTTTCGGCTTCCGCTACAAATTTAAATGCCCCAAACATATTGCCATGATCAGTCAATGCCACTCCTTTTTGTCCATCTGCTACGGCTTTGTCCATCATAGCAGAAATTTCAGAAGCACCGTCTAGAAGGGAGTATTGAGTATGGCAATGGAGATGGCAAAAATCAGGCATATTTTTTCTTTTAGTAAAGAGAATTTACATTAAAAATTCAAAAGACCAAAAGATAAGGAATTTTGCTAACTATTTTTTTATTTTATTTTGGCTTCTTTGCACATCTTTTCCACAAAAAAAAGGATGACGAATTTAATTCATCATCCTTTTAAAAACTGCAAGTTTGGTCTTTAGTGTACAATTAATTTTTGGGTTCCATATAGATCATTGTCCTTCCATTGAACAATGTATATTCCTGGACTAAGCCCATGACTACTTAATTGAACTTTGGTGGTCAAGCTTCCAATCTGAAAATGTTGTAATACTTGACCCGAAATATTCTGGATACTAATTTCTCCTTTAAAGGCATAACCTGGTATCGACAATTCAAAATTACCATGGGTTGGGTTTGGATTAATTTGAAGAGCAACTAAATGTGCATCTTGTCTTCGATACTTATCTTTTATGCTGGGAAAATTCTGTTCATTGATCTCATGAGTAGCTTGAGTTTCTTCATTTGATATAGGTATAAGCTGTGGATTTATAGCGGTATAAGTGCCTCCGGGAATACAAGGAGGGAAAACAACCTCTGGGTGACAAAATTCTTGTTCGCTATCTGCAATAATTATATTGAAATGCTTGTTGTTTGCAGGAATCTTAACATAATTTACCACAGGTCGAATCGTACAACAAGTGGCTGGAATAGGCGCATTTCCGCATGGTCCCTGTGCATAGAAAGTAGAGTCTCCATAAACGATGGCAGGATTATGTGTGATTTGACCTTCAAAGATAACATTAGGGATAGCCCCTTCGAAAACCATGTTGTTTCTCATGTGATCATAATATAAATGCATAGCATTACTGTTCAAGGTAACCACCTGATTAATTAGAGGATTACCCTCATCATTTGGGATTATATTTTGAGTTACATAAACACCGTATTCTTCGCTTCCAGAAGTAAAACTATTTGTAGAAATGTTGAAGTCACAATCTGTTTCAAATTGAACATTGAATCGAAGTCCTCCAAATTGATTAATATCTTCTAATGAGATTAAAGATGAATCAGAAGCCCAATATAGTTCTGGATGATAGCCATATCCAAGTTGTAATTCTCCATTGACTAGTGATAGTTGATTGCCCCAAACATGAAATTGAATAATAATATCATCATGGTTCGTTGGACTATTACTTGACGCAAAAGTTTTAAACGAATTGAAGACAAGAAAAACGACTAAAAAAAGTGAGGTAAGTTTACTGAGGCTGAATTTTAAGTTGTTCATTTTTAAATATTTGCAAGTTATTTATAAGAGGATGTCAATAAATTTATTGTAAAAAATAAACCAATCTAAATACATAGATAGAAGACATAAGTTTATGCTTCAATGATTAATATATTTTTAATTCGAATAATTGTACTAGATAAGCTTAATCATGCGTAATGATTATTGCTTTAAATATTGTGTAAGAAATGTGAGGAATCTCCTACAGAATGGTTGTTATTAATGTGTAAATATAATAATTAATATGTTCATTTTCAATAGTTAAGGTATGAAATAGCAATTGGTTTAAAAAAAATAGGCTGTATCTCATTAAGATACAGCCTAAGCAATATTATTGATTAATAAACTTGTATTCTATCGAATGATTACTAATTTTTTAGTGCCAAATAGATATTCATTTTGCCATCGGACAAAATAAAGACCTGGACTTAATTGATAGGTGTTGATATTGGCATAATGAACAGGGCTTGTGATCGTAATATTATCCATGATTTGACCTTGGGCATTTTCGATGGTAATTTGGCCCATCCACATTTCTTCTCCTGCAATACGAATACTAAATTTATCATTCGCAGGATTAGGTTGGATTTCTATTTCAGCAAGACTCATATCTCCTCTACGTTGTCCGTCAAAAGGTTTGTACGGAGTACCTTTGATATTTACAGGATCACCTGAAATTGGAGGAGTTCCACCACAATCATTTGGAGGCCAACATACTGGCGTACAATCAGGAAATACTACTTCTTGATGACAAACAGATTGTGCTTCCACATCAATATTTAATGATTCAGGACTTTCACCTTCAAATTTTATAATTGCTGTAATTCGAGGAGTAATGGTACAACAACTTGCAGGAATTGGGTCTAAACCACATGGATTTGAAGCTTGAAATGGCTCCTCTCCAAACATAATTGGATCATGATCCGTTCCTTCAAAAATTACATTAGGGATCGATCCTTGTTCTAAATCATAACTCTTTCTAGATTCTTGGAAAAATGAAAGTGGATCATCTATAGTGAAAATTTGAGAGTTTGGAGAAGTAGAATTACTATCGTAATAATCTCCAGTATTATTTCCAGCACTATATATTCCTGGGGCTTCAATATTAAAATCACAATCAGAATCCATAGTAATTGTAAAACTTAAAGATTCAATTTTACTAAGCTGAAAGTTGTTTAAAAAATTTCCACTAGAATTAATCAACTCAGGTATAAAATCTGTTCCGAAATAGAGTTCACCTGTTACCGGATCTAACCGCATGGATTCCTCTAAAAAGGTAAGTTGCAAAGAAACCGTCAAATTACTTGGACTACTATTCGTACTCCCAAATGTTTGCAGACTCATTATAATCCCCACAAGAATTAAGAAAAATGATTTTTTGAAAAAAGCATAAAAGTTGTTCATGATACGTTTGTTTTATTTAACGAAAGTCATTGCCTTATCCTAAATTAGATAAGTAAATTGTAAAAAAAGTGAGCGCTTATTCAAACCTGCTCTCGTGAGGTGAGGGCAGAAATTAAAACTATTTAATGATGGTTAATTTTTTGGTTCCAATTAATGATCCTGAATTCCACTGAACGATATATAGTCCAGAAGGCAAATCAGCTACATTGACATAGGCTTCTTCAACAGCTATATCTAGTGTTATCGTTTTTAAGGTTTGTCCTGCAATATTGGTGATCGTAATTTCTCCGTCCCAAAGTGCATCTTCTCCTATTTGTAAAGTAAATTGATTTTGTGTTGGATTCGGATTTACTTCCATTTCGATCCATTCCATATTCACTCGTCGCTTATCTTTTCCTCCTCTTGGTTTATTTTCATTACTTATTGGCGATCCACTATTATGACTATTTTGTTCAGTCTCTTTAATGTTTTGCGAATTGGTCATTGGAGGTAAACCTCCATTATTTGTCCATTCACATGGAATATCGGCAGGTAAATTAATGCAAGGATCATCTCCACATGCAGGAAAGTAAATGTTTTGATGACAAAGGTTTTTTGAATTTGAAATAGTATTCAATTGATCCACACTTGACGAGTTAACTTTTCTGTATGTACTGTTTGAAACGTGGTTGTTGATTTCACAACAATTAGCTTCTATAACCTCATGGTCACATGGAGAAGAAGCTAAAAAGTAGGTACTGGGTACAGCTTCAATAATTACGGTAGGTCCACCAATAGCGTTACCATTGTTGATATAAAAACTTCTTTGATAACTAAAGAAAGCAAAGGGGTCTGAAATAACTACTTGATATTTTGTTTTTATTTCGCCCTGATAATAGACGATGCTTTCTGAAATACTAACCGCATCTTCAGCAGTTGTTCCTTCGACATCTAAAAAGTATCCATCTGTAGCATGATTATAACCACAACCAGATAAGGAAAAATATACATCAAAGGTGAAAAAATCAAAATTTTGAAGCCATTGTAAACTTGCAATGTCTCCATTATTTTCATAAATTTCAGGTAAAAATTTATGACTAATGGTTAAATCACCTGTTTCAGTATCAAGTAAATGAGCATGATGATTTGTATGAATTTTTAGGTTTGGCGTAATTCCTCCTGGGCTATCTGCTTTTAAGGAAAAGGCACTCAAAATTACCATTATACATAAGCAAATGGATTTTAAAAAAGATAGGTAGTTTTTTCTCATCAATAAATGATTTATAGTTGTACATTTTTTAAGAGAAAAGAGAAAAATGTGTAAGCTTCTAATAAGATGCATAATTCATTTTATTCGTTGCATCAAAATACATAATGTTTTTTATAAACTATTGATGCGGTGTGTGTTGTGCTTTGTATGTTTTTTTAATTTAACTTAAAAATACGATATACTTTCATCAATTTAATTAGCGTAAGATGGACAATTTTTTGGTTCCAAAATAATCATTTGACTTCCAATGTACAAAGTATATTCCTTGACTTAAATCATGAATTGGAATCGTAGCCTGATATACTGCTTGTGTCAATGAAATGGTTTTTATTACTTGCCCTGAAATATTTTGAATAGTAATTTCTCCATCCCAAAGCTTATCCTCGAAAACTTGAAGCATAAATTGGTTTTGAGCAGGATTAGGACTGATTGAAATATTTACAGATTCTAAATTATTTCTAAATTTAGTTTTGGAACCTCCATTTCTTGGATTATCTCTTGGTTCACTATGATTACCCCATGGAACCGATGAGCCTGCAGTTTGTTCTGTTTGTTGATCAAATGGTGTAAAAGGCTGTCCTGAATGAGTAGCCACTCCTCCTCCTGGAAGAATAGGATTAACCACTTGTTGTGGATCTTCTGGTTGAGCATTATACACAATCTCTTCCCACGGGCAGATTCCCCATTCTTGTAAAACGTGTGGAGGTAAATCTTCACATAGATTATCTTCATTACAACTTGGGAAATAGATTTGAGCTAACCAAGCATAAACACTTTCTCCAATCCCAGTAATTGGAAAAGAAGGATCATCGTCATAGGCTATTACAGAATTTGATATTATCGGCATAATTTCACAATTCGTAGTTTCTATTGGTTCATGTCCGCATGGAGAAGAAGCGAAATAAAAACTATTTGGGTTTAGCTCAATAATTACGGTGGGATTTCCTACAGGAACGCCTCCCAAATAACCAAATTCATAGCTACTTCTTTGCCAAGCAAAAAATTCGCTTACATGGTCTAAAATATAAACGGTACTTTTTATTCTAAACTTTCCGTTATAGAACACAGGTACTTGAAAGATGAATACATCTGATGCATGCTCATACGTACTAAAATCACCAAAATAATTTCCTACGATGTGGTTGAAATTACAATTTGGAAGATCAAATATTACTTCAAATGAAAACGTGGATACTTCTTGCAAATTATCTAATGAAGCTGGTTGCTCATCAAAATATAATTCAACTACAAATTGGTGTTGAAGTGCATCAATTTCGCCTGTTTCACTATTTAATGCATAGGAGGCATTGACAGGAAATACACGTAAATCTGAGGTCGGCTCCGCCTGCAAGAAACTTATTTGACTAAAAGTCAGGATCAAAAGAATAATGACTTTGAAAAATAGAGTATTAAACGTTTTCATTGATCTATAAAATTTGAGGATTTAAATTATTTTTTAACCTTAGTAACCAAGACTAAATCTATTTGATTAAAGCTAGTTTTTTTGTCCCGTAAACATTTCCAGAAGTCCAATGAATAAAATACAAGCCTGAAGCTAAATCACCTGTAGACAAATGAACCTCATTTACTTGGTGATTAATTGGAATCGTTTTTATCACTTGTCCCGCAAGGTTTTTAATTTGTACCACACCTTGCAAATGATCTTGATCTGAAATAGACAGTATTGCAAAGTCTGTGGCAGGATTGGGATGAATCTTTAAGTCTACAGCCGTCATATTTGCTCTAGTTTTAGATTTTCCATCTCTACCTTCAGCAGCTTGGTTGTGATATGGTATGTGAATCGAGCCATGATCTCGAACTTCTTCTACCATAGCTCCATTATAATCTTGTGATTGGGCTGGAATTGCATGTTCATCACATGCTGCACCGTTGTCAGGCATATAATTCCCTATACAAGGGTAGCCTCCACTACAATTTGGAAATAAAATGATTGGATGACAAGAATTAAAACTGACAGCATTGGGAATAAGTTTATTATTCTTTGGATCACCAAACTCTACAAAACTTCCTTGAATAATAGTAGGATCTGCAGAACAACATCGCTTTGGAATCAATGGGGTATCACAAGGACTGGAAGCATAATAAATCAACGGATCAGGATCGAGTTCAATGATTACTGTAGGATTTCCTACCATCGTGAAGTAAAAACTTCTTAAAGAGGTATAAAAATCACTTACATTCGTGATGACTACATCGTATTTTATTACTGTTTCTCCATTAATCTGAACCAGTGATTCAGTAATGTCTAAATTATCCTGATAAGGACCATAACTACTGTTTGGATAAATTACTCCAGTTGTTCCTTGATAATTACATACTCCTGAAGTAAAGTAAATCTCATATTCGATCCGTTCTAAACGATCAATATAACTCATTGGGGCTATTGCTCCATTAATATAAATCTCGGGTAAATATTTAACGTTCTGGGAAATTTCACCAGTTTCGGAGTCAATAATATAGTTCTGAGCTACTGCGATTGCACGTAACTCTACATCTAAGGCATTTGCATTAAATGATAGGCATAGGAGTGCCAAACAAAGAACAAGTTTGTTAAGAAGAAAGAGGAAAGGTTTTCTCATTTGCAATTTTTTTATAGGTGATGCTAGAGAAAAGAGTTAAATGTTTTCTAGTTTTAGTCGTATTGATAAGTTAGATGCTTATTATTGTATTTGCGTTGCAAATAAATATTAGCAATAACTTATATATATAATATGTATTATAAAAAGTCCTATACAAAATGAGCCTGTTTTTTGTATAGATTTAGTTGGTAGGAGACTTGCAATGTATACTATTTTTGCCAAAGATGAAACCCTTAGGCCCTTTTTCTAGTAAAAAATAGTAGTAAATCAGCAAATTAATTTAATTAATATGATAATAAGGAGAATTGTATATATTCACCTTATAAAAACAATTTAGGGTGGTTAATATACTGTTGATTTTATGTATAAGTTTTTTTTGCATTAATGAAGTACTGACCATCAAGTAACTATGTATTGTTTTGGGAAGTACGTAAGATAAAATACCTCACTAATTATTTTCAATAGAATGCATTCTAGTAAGATATTACAGTTGGTTCGTTCGCTTAACCTCAAGGAGCGAAAAGAATTTGGGCGATTTTTAAAAATGGATTTTTTCAACAGAAAAGAAGAAGTCATCCGATTTTATAATGTCTTAAAACGATTTATTGATGAACCAGAGAGTCCTAATTTGAAAAAAATTAATGTATTTCGTAAAGTATTTAATAAAGAAAAAGTAAGCCGACATCCGCGTGGAGAAGAAAAACAAGTCATTCATCGTCGAATTACCTATCTCTCCTATGAGTTAAGAAAAGTGATCGAACAATATTTAATGCTTAAAGAATTAAAAGAGAATGATCTATTAAAAGAAAAAGTACTAATGGAAGGATTTAAAAGAAGGCAGAGCGATGCCTTGTTCTTTCAAAGTTGTAAACGTATTGAAGAAAAAGTTGAAGAAAATAATGTACTTGATTATTTAAAAGATCTAGACCTCTTCTTGGTTTATCATAATTGCATAACTTATGCTAAGACGGAAAGCGATAATTCGGAAGGTAAAATGTTCAAAGCAGCTTGTAATTATTTAGATCGATTCAATAGATCCTGTAAGTTTCGCTATGGACTAACGGCTATAGTCCGAGGAAAAATTTTTACTGAAAATTACGAAGTGCCTTTTAGTAAAGAATTAGAATTGTTTAGTAAAGATTCATTGAAAGCTACTGAACCTCTGATTTCCCTTTATCATTCCATGTATCTTGTACTAAAAAGCGATCTAGCCAATATAGATGAATACTATAATATGAAGAAATTGGTTTTAGAGCATTTAGATCATTTGCCACAACGAGAAAAAAAAGAGCTGTATTTGGTTACCTTGAATTGTGCCATTATCTATTTTAATAGAGGTAAATCAGAGTTCGCAATAGAAACACATAAACTTCACCGTCTAGGTCTAGAAAAGGAATTGATGATGGAGAAAGATGATAAATTGGATTACTTTGGTTTTAATAACATTGTGTTTACTGCTTGTTTTGTCAACGAATTTGATTGGGCGGAGCGTTTTATCCAAAAATATCACCTTTTATTAGATCCCGAAATTCAAGATACTGCGGTAATTTTAAGTATGGCGAATGTGTATTTCCGAAAAGGCGAATTTGATGCTTCCTTGGATAAACTCAATGAAAAAACAGATTTCGTCAATACTTATGATAAATTAGTAGAACGTGGACTGCGTCTACGTTGTTATTTTGAGATGAAAGAATTTGATGTATTGGAAAGTTATTTACATACCTATCGAAAATTTATTGATCGAAACCGTGATATTGCAGATAATGTGAAGAAAAGAGATTATAACTTGATTAAATATACTCGAAAAATCATGTTCAGTATCCATGATAAAGAGAAACTTCAAAAAATGAAGGAAGAACTAGAACCTTTGGCTGGGGTCAAATACAAACCGTGGCTGTTAGATAAAATAGGAGATTATCTCTAGCTTATTTTTTTGATAAAACACCTAGTTTTTGCATCTCCATTTTCAATTCTTCGGAGGTAACTCCTGAGGCGACTTCTCTAAACGACTTCCCTTGTTCGTCTTTTGCATTTTCAGGTTTTGCACCTGATTGTATCAATAATTTGAGCACTTCTACTTGATCTTTTATCGTTACCTTTTTTGTCTGTTGATACTCGATATGATGAATAAAACGCATGAGCGCTTTATTCACTAAATCTTCAGGTATTTTTCCAAGTTTTGATTGTATCATTTTTATTCCTGCTGGATAGGCCATTTGAGCAGCCAAAAGTAGAGGAGGGTTGCTCTCTGGGAAATTAGGGTCAATGTTTTGTTGAAATAATGATTGAATTATGGTTTTGTCTTTAGTTAATAAGGCAAAGTGCAATGGACTTTCATTCGCAAGATTTTCAACATTTATCATTGGCTTTTCGTCTAAAATTAATTGGAAAATATCTAGCGCATCATCTTTCTGACTTTTACTAATTTCATTGTTTGCCAATTCATATATTGCTAAATGTAATGGGGTGATTTTACTCAAACAAGCCAATTCACATGCTCCTTGTGTTTTACCTATTTTAAGGTTTAAGTCTACTTGCGCTTTTAACAAAAGTTGCACCACCTCTTTCCTATGAAATCGGATCGCTTTAAACAAGGCACTTTCATCTAAATAATTTTTTACATTGAGTAACTTAGATTGGCTCAATATTAATTTTATATTTGCTATTCTTCCTTCTTGAGCCGCAATATGTATTGGGTAATCTCCTTGTGGCGATCCTATTTTTTCTAAAGAAGCATGGCTATCAATAAGCTTTTGAAAGATGGGGGCTGAACAAAAACCAGCCGCATAAACCATAGGACTAAGACTTTGGTTTAATTGAATATTGGGATCTGCATCTAAAGCCAAAAGTTGATCAATTATTTTTTCATTTCTAGTAATTAATGCTTGTTTTAATGGACAAGTTTCTACCCCATTTATTGTATTGATTTTACTATTAGGAGAAACCTTTTTAGCTAAAAAAAAATGAATCCAATTGGACTTCTCAAAATCTATACTTAAACAAAGTCCTTCTACCAATAGATTAGGATGGTTTGTTGCTTCTTTGTAGAGTAATTCCGTGATTTTTAAGGAGTCATCCTGAAAAATAAATTGAGATAAATCTTCTTTATGAATTAAAAAGTCATGACTAACGGTCCTCCGGCTTTCTATTTTGTCAAATACTTTTTCTTTCTTCAGTTTGGAAGTATTGGTCTCCTCTGTGCTACAAGAAAACAAGAGGAAAATGCAACAAAGTAATTTCCAATGGAATGAAAAATAATCACGAAAAGCGGAGCACATGATATGGAAGATTAAAATAATGACTTTAAACAACTTCTTAGTAAATAATAAAGGTACTTCTTTTTTAATTGAAAATTAAAGAGTAAATTTAATTACTGCCATGAAATAACACCCCAATTAAGCCTTTTCTTTAGAAAAAAGAAAAGGGATTTTTTAATCCACTTCCTAAAAAAAACTTTCGTCAAAAGTTACCTTTTAAGGGTGTTGTAGAACCAATAGATATCCATGCTTTTCAGACGTAAATATAACGATGAAAAACTAATACATGATATTAGAATAGGGGGTAAGTCCGCAGAACTTGCCATCCAATATATTTATACCACTTACCGAAAATCGGTCATCCAATTTGTACTTACTTTAAATGGAAATAAAGCAGAAGGACTTGATGTGTTTCAAGAAGGTGTTTTGCAATTAGTCATAAGTATTGAAAAAGGAAAATTTGAAGGAAAGAGCAGCTTGAAAACCTATTTTTTTGGTATCTGTAAACGATTATGGTATCGGAAATTTAATCGGAATGTAAGAGCAGACCAATATCGTAAATCCTTAGATTTTACAGATATCGAATTTAGCAATCCAGAATCTTTATTGATCGATAAAAGTAAAATGGAAATTGTTGAAAAAATATTGGATGGGTTAAAACCGAAAAGCAAAGAAGTATTATTGCTTTGGATACAAAATTATTCCATGAAAGAAATTGCGGTCATCATGGGATTTAAAAATGAGCAAGTGGCTAGAAATAAAAAAAGCCTAAGCCTAAAACAATTGCGAAAACATATTGAAAAAAATAAAAATGCTCAAATCTTAGCTACAGCTTTAACCGATTGGGAAGAAGATATAATGAGTGAAAATACAAAGGAATTTTAAGCATGAATTTAAAGGATCAAAATCAATTGGAAAACTTGATTCGAGACTTTCTTGGCCAACGATTGTCTAAGGAAGATCATGCTAATTTTTTGTATGATTTAAAGCATAATGCCCAGTTTGCAAAAGAGGCAAATGCCTTAATGGAATCGATTGAATTACTCGAAATGTATAAGCAATCTCAATTGCGGAAATTTTTACATCTCTTAGAAAAAAAACAAAAAAGACGAACCTTATATGCTCGAATTTTTAAACTTGTAGGTATCTTCATTCTCTTCTTGTCCTTACCTTTTTACCTTCAATTAGGCTTTCAATGGAAAGGCACTGTGGATGTTCACTTAGCTTCATTAGTAGAAGATAATTTAGAAGAAACTACGATCACCGCTCAATACAAGGAAAAACCAAAGGAAGGCTCATGTGTAAATGAAATTAAGCGATCAATCACTCACCAAGTAGGAGTTAGTTTGTTGAAAATCAACAATAAAGATCTAGTTAGGTTAGACAATTTGCTGAAAGAGCAAGAGAAAGAGACTTATAAAGAACAAGCTGATCTTGCGGAGGATAGACGAGAATCTTCATCAAAAGAAATAAGAAAAGAGGATCATTTATTCGCAATGAAAAAGAATTCCATTCGATGGAGAGGACAAGTGCTTTTAGAACAATCATTGGATTATAATAACCTCAAAATATTTATTGATAGTATAGCGTATCCTGTAGATGATCAAGGGAGTTTTAATGTAGAAATTCAACCAGGGGAACATGTAATTCGGTTTATGGCCAAAGGCTATGAAGTACATGAAGAAAATCGACTCATAACAGAAGATAATAAAGAATTAGAAAAAATAACATTAGTTAAAAAGCCTTTATTATTTGCCCACACATTGAAAAAGTCTACCCTTCGAATTCAAGGATTAGATGAGTTTACGGAAGAAGGTTTACCTATTAAATTATTGATTGGTAAAAAGGATTACGAGACAGATGAAAATGGTCATTTAATTATGGAATTTGATCCAGGCGATTATAAGATTTTTGCTTTCAAATCAGGCTATAATGACAGCTTTCATAAAGTAACTTTAAAGCCTGGAGAAGCCACCGTTTTGAATTTAATGATGGTTTCTTCGGTTACTCAACTTCAAACCATTAGCTCCTCTACTCGTTTTGTAAAACCATTTAAAGAATTAGATACATCCTTAGAAATTGTACAGCATCAATCATTAACGAATAACGTTTCAAACGCGCTTGTACAATATCTAGATAAAATTCCTGGAGTCAATATAATGGACAGACAAGTTAATATTCGAGGGGGCGCAGGATATTCCTTTGGGGCTGGAAGTAGAGTATTAGTATTGCTTGATGGATTACCTGCTTTACAGAAAGATGCGGCCTTTCCTGTTTGGGATTTTATGCCTATGGAGAATATTCGAAAAATGGAAGTAATTAAGGGCGCTAGCTCTGCGCTTTATGGATCTTCAGGACTCAATGGGGTGATTGATTTACAAACTCAATTTCATCAAAAATCGAAGATATCTACCTTTGGAACATTCTATTTAAATCCTAAAGATAAAGCCAAAAAATGGTGGGGTAGCGATAGCACTTCTACGCCTTTTATCTCTGGACTTTCTTTTGTCACTGGGCATAAATTGGGACGCCTTGATTTAGTGGTTGGTGGCTATTTGTACAAAGAAAATAGCTATCTGCAAAATACAGGATCCGCTTATGTTAGAAACCATTTAAAAACACAATATCGTACCAAAAATGATAAAATGAAATTTGGTCTAAATGCCAATTTTCAAACAGGTAAAAATGATCAATTTTTTATTTGGAAAAATAGCCAAGCAGGCGCATATCAAGCATTCGACGGAAGTATCACCAATAATGTAAATTATCGCATAGTAATTGATCCGTATTTTGAATTTAAAGGTTCTGATAATCAAGAACATACCATAAAAACAAGGTTCTTTCATTCAAATAATAAACAGGCGAATAGCTTTGCAAATCAAGGGAATAAGTCCAATCAAATGCAAGGAGAATATCGGTTTTATAGAAATTTCCAAAAGCCTAAATTACTCTTTACTTCAGGCTTAACAGGAAGCCATACTACAAGTGATGGGGCACTATATGGTGATACCTTGCATACTGCGGCAGATATCTCTGCATTTGCTCATCTATCCCGCTCTTTTGGAGACCGATTAAGACTGTCAGGTGGTATGCGATTAGAGTCAAATTTTATCTCTGGATCTGATCGAAATGCAAAACTACCAAGACCTGTTTTTAGAGTCGGAGCTAATCTAAAATTATGGGAAAATAATTTTCTGAGAATGTCTTGGGGGCAAGGTTATCGTATGCCAAGTATCGCAGAAAAATTTATTACCACAAACATTGGTCTTATGTTCATTTATCCTAATGAATCGCTCCAAGCAGAACGTGGATGGACTAGTGAAATCGGCTTTAAACAAGGAATCGAATTTAACCATTGGAAAGGCTTTGTTGATATTTCTGGATTTTGGATGGAATATAAAAATATGATGGAATTTGTTTTCCAACAATGGGGTAATCCTTCTGATCCGCTTATAGGACTCGGGTTCGCTTCAAAAAATATCGGTCATACTCGAATTCGTGGTTTTGAAGCTGGTTTGAAAACCAAAGGGTCTTATGGCGATTTCTCCACTACGCTAAATGGAGGTTATACCTTCGTTGATCCGAGATATATTTCTGAAGATACATTGGTTCATAATAGGCTGTTGAAATATCGATTTAAACATTCATTTAAATTTGATGTAGGGTTTAAATATAAAAAAATAAGCCTTGGTTTTGTAGGACAATACAATAGCCATATTAAAGCCATTGATCCCTTTTTTGAAGATCAACATACTTTAGCTGGTTTTGGTTTAGGGGATCTTCGAATTAAAGAATATCGAGAAAATAATGATAAGGGTAGCTTTGTCTTAGATGCGAAATTAGCGGTTAAACCTATGCCAAAATGGACCTTCTCTCTTGTAGGGAAAAATATTTTAAATAGAGAATATTCCTTACGACCGGCCTTATTAGAAGCACCCGCAAGTATTAGTTTGAGAGCGGCATATAATATTAGATAACTTGTTGATTTTTAGTTATTAAGTGCCGAAGGTTCTTTGATGAATTCAAACGAGGAATCTCGATATTTAGGTAGCTCAATAAGCTTTTTCATTTTTTGAAAGGTCTCTACAGGCCCTTTATCTACAAATCGATTGGTTATCCAATTGGGTACATTTCCCGAAGGCTCTGTATGTAAGAAATAACTCACTTCTACCTTCCCATTTTCTAAAGGTTTTAATACCCAAATTGCCTTGAAAATTTGAACGCGAACTAATCCTTTTTGAATAGGATATTCATCTGGGACATTGTCAGTGGTAACTCTAATTTCATAGGATGATAAATCTTGTTCAAAATAAGAATGAGCAACCATATCTCTATTCTGTAAAGGCCATGGAAAAGAAGACTCCGCATAATAATAAATGGATCGATCACTTATCTTTTTAAGACTTCGCGCAGATTTACAATGAGGAACCCATTCTGGATATACTTTTACATCCCATAACAAATGCATTAAAGCAGATAATGTACTATTAAATGTACTCACAATCTTAATCTGTTTAATAGAAGATTGATCCATATCCTTGGTGTAAACCAATATCTCTTTTTCCTTCTTTTTTAACGTCCAGTTTTGCTGTCCGAAAATTGGAGCAACAAAAAGTAAGGAAATAAATAAGAAGAATAGACGGAAATTCATTAGCGAAATTTTAAATTATGATACAACAAATATACCAAAATAATCAATAAATTATTTGGAGTGCTAGGTGGATTTGTTGAGATAATCACTTGAAATTAAAGCAAAATCAATTTTGAATGCCTCGGTAAATTGATTTTAAGAATAGAATAAAATCGTTGAATAAAAGCCAAATAATGGCTTGCCTTTTCGTATTTTTATGGTTCAAAACATAATCAAATGACCCTACATCTCTTCTATTTAGAAAAATGTAAAAAAACTTACATTTTTTATTATTTATTCGAATGTGTACACTCTTGATTATTAGTTTTTTATGTATTTTATAAAATATTTTTTTATACCTATACCATATATATACAACTATTTGTTGAAAAATAGCGACTATATTTAGACGCTCAAATCCTAATTTAATCCTTCTAACCAAAGTATTCTTCATCCAATTAATATGAGAAACCCATTAATTTTGTTTCTTCAAGCTTGGTTTCATAAAAAACCTTTTCCCATTCTTTGTAGATCTACTATACTCTACATGATGCTTCCTGTGTTTATTTTTTGTTCTTTGGGATTTTCTTCCTCCTTTTCAAAGAAAAAATTAACTACTAGCGATCTAAATTTATTCTCACCCAATGCCGCAAGCATTATTGTCAATGGAAATATTGGATGTGCTGGGGAAGCCGTATCGTTTACTGCCGTAGACGACGGACCAGGGGCAACTTACACTTGGGACTTTGGACCATCAGCTACACCAAATACTGCTGCGGGTATTGGTCCTCATGATGTCGTTTTTTCTAATGCAGGAACAGCAACCGTTACGCTTTATGTTACCCAAGGAGGAAATACCACTTCGGATCAAATCGTAATGTATCTTTCTTCTAATTTTACTTTTGGTGGCCAAATAGGTTATGAAGAAACAGAATGTGGAAAATTTGATCCAGACATTATTCAAAATATTGTAGCTGCCAACGGAGGATCTGGAGGATTTGTGGAATATGAATGGGAATCAAGTAACGATCAAATCAGTTGGACGATTATTGGAGGAGCAACTAATGCTTCTTTCGATCCTCCTCTAATTACAAGTACCACATATTATCGTAGAAAAGCAAGAAGAGCTCCTTGTACTAGTTTTGTTTATTCTAATATTATTTCAAAAGAAATTATTGTAAATCTAAGTGATGGAGGAGTCATTGGTTCTGGAGAATTAAAATGCGAATCGTATAATCCAGATATTATTCTTGAACTAACTGCACCAAGTGGTTACACTGGTGGCGGCTTAGAATATCAATGGCAAATTGATAATGGTAGTGGATGGGTAACTTTGCTCGGAAATTCAGGTGTGAATTATGACCCATCTACCATCACCACCACCACTTTATACCGAAGACAAGTTCGACTGAGCGCATGCCAAGAATGGGTGAATTCAAATACCGTCGTTAAAAAAGTTACTTACGAATTAACAGATGGTGGACAAATTGGAACGGATGAACAAGGCTGTGATTTATACACACCACAACCCATAACCAACGTGGTCACCCCTGGAGATTTTGGTGATGTTATTTTATACCAATGGGAACAAAGCATGGACAACGGATTTTCTTGGGGAATTATTCCAGGAGCAAATGCGGATACTTATGCACCAACTGCCATTTCAATATCTACCTTATATCGTCGTCTTGCAAGAAGACAGGAATGTGCACTTTGGATGCCTTCAAATGAAATTGAAAAACAGGTGATAAATAGCCCAAATATTACAGATGTTTTTTCTACTGACCCAACCTGTACACAATTAGGGCAAATTAGTATTATCACTTTTGAAGATCCAAATACGATAGAATTTAATATTGGAGATGGAACGGGATGGCATCCAGGTATGAATACTTTTTCTAATCTATCTGGAGGAATATATAATCTTAGTATCCGATATCTTGATGGCTCTTGTAAAGTTAATGCGCCACCTGTGGTTTTACAAGATCCTCCCGCATTGTCTTATGATTCAGTGAATGCAAGTCCAGAATCTTTTTGTGCATCAAATGATGGAACACTCACATTGACCTTAGCTAATTTAGGCACAAGTCCATATAGCCTAACTTATATGTTCAATGGAATGACCATTAATGCAGGTACGTTTAATTCAAATCCGATTATACTGTCCAATCTTCCGTCTGGGACATATACCAATATTACCTTAGAAGATGATAATGAATGTACGGCGATAGAACCTTCTATAATTATTAATGCTGGAAATTGTGTAGATACGGATAATGATGGCATTTCAGATATCCTTGATCTTGATTCTGATAATGATGGTATTCTTGATACAGAAGAATCTTGTGGATCTGGAGTGTTGACTTGGAATTGCCTTCCTGGAAATCCTTCGAGTGATATGGATGGAGATGGAATTCTTAATTATCAAGATCCAGATTTTTGTACACTTAATGCACAAGGAGTTTGCGCTTCTTTAGATAACGACATGGATGGCGTACCTAATTATTTAGACCTTGATTCTGATAATGATGGATTAACAGATTTCATAGAATCCAAAGGAAATGCGAGTTGTGATGTCGATGGGAATGGAATTGGAAATGCAGGTGATGTAGATGGAGATGGTTTAGTGGATTGCTTTGATAATGACAACACCGATGGCCCACTAGTTAGTGGCTGTGTCTTAGGAACAAATTGTAATTTGGTCAACTCGACCTCTAGTACCTCTGATCCTGATAATGATGGCGTTTCTATCACCCTTGATTCTGATCAAGATGGACTTCCCAATTTTTTAGACCTTGATTCTGATAATGATGGATTAAGTGATCTTGTAGAAACAGAAAATGATAATTTCGATCAAAATAAAGATGGTACCTTAACGCCACTTGATGGTACGAGTGGAATCGATCTTGATGGAGATGGTATTGGTATTTTATTAGATGGCTTTTTTGGTTTTGGTGCGGGAATAAATTCACAATCCATTCCATTAGATACAGATAATGATGGTATTGAAGATTATTTAGACTTGGATTCTGATAATGACGGAATACCCGATTTGTTTGAAAATGGTAAAAGTAATTTTGATACCAATCTCAATGGATATGTAGATGCTACCGATAGCAATGGAGGAGATACCGACAAAGATGGAATTGCGAATGTTTTTGATTCGAACCCTAACTTTGGTGCAAATGTAAATGAAATGCAAGTCGGACAGAATAAAGATGCAGATGGCCAAGCCAACCATTTGGATTTGGATTCCGATAATGATGGTTTAGCAGATGTGGTAGAATATGGCTTTTCTTCTTTCGATGCCAACTTAGATGCCATTATTGATGGAGGAGATTCCGATAATGATGGTCTATTTGACGCGATAGATAATTTCACAGGCTTTGGAGGTATAGCCAATGACTTTGTAATACCTACCGATTTTGATCAAGATAATATTGCTGATTTTCTTGATCTTGATTCCGATAATGACGGACTTGCAGATATTTTTGAAAGCAATGCAAAAACTTTGGATACCAATGGTAATGGAGTTTTAGATGCTGGAGATAATAATGCCACAGATTCCGATAATGATGGTTTATTAGAAATGGTAGACGGAAATCTCAATTTTGGAGCCTTAACAGGAAGCCAAGACTTTGAGCAAAAGACGGATACGGATAACCAACCTAATCACCTCGATTTAGATTCCGACAATGATGGAATTACGGATTTAGTGGAATATGGATTATCTAATTTGGATACCAATAATAATGGTCTTTTTGATAGCCTTGATGCCAATGGCCAAGACAATGATAATGATGGTTTAGTCAATGCAGTAGATGCAAATCCTATTCCTGGAGGTGCCAATAATAGTCAGTCTATTATAAATGATTTTGATCTAGATGGAATAGAAAATCGACTTGACTTAGATTCCGATAATGACGGAATAGCAGATATTATTGAAAGCGAAAATCATCTTGGTGATACGAACCAAAACGGAACAATTGATTTGGGTGATACACAAAATCTAGATACAGACAGTGATGGAATAATGGATGCCGTTGATGGATTAAATGGAGTAGGGGACGCTAATGGTAGTCAAGGAATGAATGCTGATTTTGATCTTGATGGTCAAGCGAATTTTGTCGATCTTGATTCAGACAATGATGCGATTCCTGATGTTTATGAAGGATTATTTTCCGCTTTGGATACCAATAGAGATGGAATATTATCCGCTCTAGATGCCAATGGTCTAGATAGCGATAATGATGGTCTAGTTGATGGGATAGATAGTAATTCAAACTTCGGTGGATCAAATGGAAGCCAAATCTTGCCTACGGATTTTGATCTTGATAACCAACAAGATTACATCGATCTAGATTCTGATAATGACGGAATTACAGATATAATAGAAGGAGGAAATCTAGTCGTTGATACCAATGCAGATGGAATCTTAAACCTAAATGACGGCGTAGGATCAGATACAGATGGCGATGGATTAGTGGATGGAATAGATGGATTAAATTCACTTCCTGGAGCGACACCTTCAAGCTTTGGAAATGAACCAGACTTTGATCTTGATGGAACAAAAAACTTTAGAGATTTAGATTCGGATAATGATGGTATTGCAGACGTTATAGAAAATGGAAATGCGAATTTTGATACCAATGGAAATGGAATTTTAGATTCAGGAGATACCAATGGACAAGATACAGACGGGGATGGACTAGTCAATGTGTTGGATAATAATACCATGCCTGGAGCAACATTTGGTAGCTTTACCAATCCCAAAGACGCAGACAATGATGGACTCGGTAACTACACGGATTTAGATGCAGATAATGATGGAATACCCGATGTGGTAGAAGGTGGAAATGCTTCCGCAGATACTAATGGTGATGGAATAGTCGATGGAGATGATGCCAATGGAATAGACACCGATGGCGATGGAATACTTGATGGGGTAGATGGACTCAATAACACACTAGGTGCAGCATTAGGTACACAAGGTGATGAACCCAATACAGATGCTTATCCAAATCCAGATTGGTTAGATCTCGATTCAGATAATGATGGTTTAGGAGATCTCATCGAAAATGGAAATCTCAGTTTAGATACCAATGGAAATGGAGTTCTAGATAGTGGAGACGCCAATGGAAATGATTCGGATCAAGATGGAATCGTAGATGCTTTGGATAATGAAAATACGCAATTAGGAAGTACAAATAATACATTGAATAATATATTAGATACCGACCAAGATGGTATTTATAATTTCAAAGATCTTGATTCAGATAATGATGGAATAGCGGATCTTGCAGAATCGGATCTATTTGATTTGGACTTAAATAAAAATGGCGTTTTAGATGGAGTAGACACTGATTTTGATGGCTTCTTAGATGTGGTCGATGGAAATAATTTGGGCTTTGGTGCACTGCCTTCTTCTCAAGGAAATCCTTTAGACTCGGATCAAGATAATGTCCCAAATTACTTAGATCTAGACTCAGACAACGATGGATTAATGGATGTCAATGAAGCAGGTAATGGAAGTGTAGATACAAATGATGATGGCTTTCTGAGTAATCTGGATACCAATGGAGGCGATGCCGATTTGGATGGATTTGTAGATGGAGTGGACGGAATTTTAAGCTTTGGTGCACTAAATAATACACAAAATAATGGATTAAATTTTGACAATGACAGCACACCCAATTATCTTGATTTAGACTCAGACAATGATGGACTAACGGATGTTTTAGAATCAGGTAATCTTGCTTTAGATCTCAACCAAGATGGAACTTTGGAATTGATCAATGATGGACAAGCGGATTCAGATCAAGATGGGATCATGGACATAGTGGATAACTTTAATGGATTTGGTGATCTTATTGGTAGCCAAAATGAAATCGCTTTAGATTTTGATGGAGACTTTGTACCAAATCATCATGATTTAGATTCAGATAATGATGGTATTTCTGATTTGATTGAATCCCTTTCCACGGGTTTAATAAATGGTACATTAGATGGAAATAATGATGGACTTGTAGATGGAACAGACACCGATCTTGATGGTATTCAAGATGCGATAGATAATTACATTGGATTTGGAAATAATGACTTTGGAATTATTATTCCAGAAAATATGGATGGAGATGGAAATGAAAATTATCTTGATATTGATTCTGATAATGATGGCATTGTAGATAATACAGAAGGTCAACCAACAGATGGCGTTTTCCCTTTAACCGATGATTATAAAGCCCCATTAAATATAGATGCCGATCAAGATGGTATTGATAGTCAATACGATTTAGATGACATCAGCTTTGGCGGTGGTTTTAGTTTTATTCCTGAAGATACCGACAATGACAATATTGCAGATTTATTCGATGTAGATTCAGATAATCATGGAGAATCAGATTTTATAGAGGCCTATGATTTGGACAATGATGGAGTAGCAGATTTTAGTATTACGTCTTCAGATTCAGACAGTGATGGACTTTTAGATGTTTTCGATTCAAGTGTATCTTCAGACCCTACAAACGGAGGAACAATGCCATCTGATTTTCCAAATTTAGATAATCCAATTGATCCAGAACGAGACTGGAGAGAAATATTACGTACGGCTCCAATCGCTATTAGTGATATAGAAAATACACTTGAAAATGTTGGAATTTCTGCAAACCTGATAAGCAATGATCTAAACTTTGATAATGATTTATTAACAGTTGTTGGCTTTAGTTTATCTTCTTCTGGACCATTTTTTCCAACACTAAATATCCCTGGAGAAGGTCAATTTACCTTGACAAATGCAGGCTTAGGAACTTATGATTTTATTCCATTGGTCGGATTTATTGGTACGACTACTACCGTATATTATCAGGTTTGTGATGGTAATTATTGTAGCAAAGCTACCTTACAAATAGAAGTGATAGATGATGCAATCTCTGGAAATATTTCTCCAATTGCGAATAATGATCATTATTATACACCTATAAATGTACCCTTAATGGGGAATATCATGACCAATGATTTTGATCCAGATCAAGACCCTATTTATCTACAAGGAAACTATCCCCGATTTTCATTTACACCCAATGGAGGAGTATTAATAATCTATGGAAATGGAAGCTTTAGTTATAATCCAGCAACTAATTTTTCTGGAGAGGAAACGATTGCTTATACCTTATGTGATGGAACCTCAAATAATACCATTACTGGATGTGATCCTGCAATATTAACCATTAAAGTTGGGCCTTCATTACCGTTCAGTAACCTTCCTCCTTTTGCAGCAGATGATGCTTTTGTCGCCCAATTTGAAACTACATTGACTGGAAATGTAAGAGATAATGATCCTTCCCAAGATCCAGATGGAGATGTGATTTCCATCAGTTTATTAACTAATCCAATAAACGGAATGCTTTCATTTAATACGATTACTGGAGCCTTCCAATATCTTCCCAATACCAATTATTTTGGACCTGATGCTTTTACTTATTTGGTTTGTGATGGCGTAAGCGGCTGTGACACAGCCACTGTCTATTTGACTGTAATGCCAGAAGCTTGTATTGATATAGAGCTTTATGTTTATTTACAAGGACCTTTTGATCCTGTAAATATGGAAATGAAAACAGATTTGAATGTAACCCGAAAGTTATTACCTGGACAAATGCCAGTCAACCCTTTAGTTACTCCAACCCCCGCAGGAAACCCTTATCGTGGAGCTCCTTGGAATTATGCCGGAACCACATTAGAAGAATCTTTTGTTGGCCCATATGACCCCAATGTAGTTGATTGGCTTTTAATAAGATTTAGAACTGGAATAAATCCCAATACTGAATTTAAACAAGCCAATGCCTTACTCTATAAAGATGGAAGAGTGGAATTTCTAGAGCCTTGTGTACTTAAAAAAGCAGAGATTAGCTCAGGACTTCGAATCGTTATTGAACACCGAAATCATATGGGTATTATGTCTGACACTTTGGTAGTAGCTGATCCTATTTCTGATAAATTATCACACGATTTTAGATACCGAGATTCTTACCGTGTTACAGGCTTTGGAGAAGTAGAATTAGTCAATCAAAACAGTGGAATCTTTGGAATGTATGCAGGAGATTCGAACCAATCTTTTGATGTCATTAGTTATGATATTAATAACTCAGACCTCCTGATTTTTAATTCTCAATTTGGCCTATTTGATGTCTATAGTTCAGGAGATCTTGATCTAAATGGTGATGTTAATAATCTAGATTATATCATTTGGAACGGAAATCAAGGCATCTCATCTATAGTTCCGAAGTAAATTAATGAAACAAATTTATTTTTTAGGAGTAAAACTAATTACAGTTTCTTATTAAGGGGAATTTTTTTGAAAAGAACAACCGTGTCACAACGCATTTTAATTCTATATTTATGTCACAAAAAACGGAATAATTGATGTAAAAATGCCGTATTTACCTTTTCTTTTGATATAAATACTAAAAAATAACTAAGATTTTTTTTTTTTAATATCCAATTGTATAAAATGCAAAGAGCTTTGATTTTGAATAGATTATACAAGAAAGAGCTTGACTTTGTTTCTAAAGCCGAATTTCTAGAATCAAGTAAATTAGAGCCTCTCCATACTTTTTTTCATAATAATCAAAAAAAAATGAATAATTCTTGGATCGCTTACAACCATCCTGTAATTATTCCCGACTAGTTAGTTGTACAGGTTTGTATGCCTGTACGAATTACACAGTCACAGTTTTTGTGTTTTTTACATTGTATATGAACGATAAATTTTTTAAGAGCTATTTTTTTAACTACCTTTGAAATTGCTAAATTGAACTTCAATTCTACCTATTTAAACTTGCTAAATATGAAAAAGCTAGACTATTCTATGTCTAT
>JAHDCJ010000020.1:42413-47866 GCA_020629935.1 Saprospiraceae bacterium
GTTTCTGGAGATTGTAACTCTATCACATTGACTGGTGCTGGAGCTTACAAACAAATTACCGAGATTTATTCATCACCAAATCCTACAGGATCACCATTGTGTTCTTTTCCTGCATCTGGTGGTTCTTGCACGCTTTCAGCTTCAGCTGGACAAGCATTTTACGCATACTATCGTTATCAAGGAAATAACGGTTGTTATGGAGAATACTACTCAGTATACACCGCAGATGGTGGAACGACCAACATTACAATGACCGCTCCTTATGGAACCGGTCCTATTGCATGTAATGGAGGAACTACTCAACTTGTTTGGTCTGCTGATGGAAGCACAAGTTGTAATGTGTTTTTGGAAAGACAATCTATTAATGGTACATGGTCTAATGTAACTTCAACTTCTGGAAATGGAAGTTATTGGTTAGATTATCAAACAGCCAAGGATTTTCCTTGTTGGAGAGTAAAACAAGTTTGTTCTTGTGGTGATTACTACTCAAATGAAATTTGTACTACTGTACAAACATCTTCTGGTGGTATTACTTATGTAAATGGAACAGATGAAAATTGCCCAGCAGGAAGTAATGATGGAACAATTACTGCCACAGGTAGTGCTACAAATTACTCCATTGATGGAGGTGTTACTTGGCAAACTAGTGGATATTTCACAGGATTGGCTCCTGGAACCTATACGGTTGTCGGAATGGATAGCAATAGCTGTGAAACAAATCCCTACACGGTAACAATTAATGCAGCATCTGGATGTACAAACCCATGTACAGGTTTTGCTGTTTATGGAACAGGTCAAGATGCGACTTGTGGAAGTAATGATGGTAGTATAACTGTTAATACAACTGGAGGTAACTCTCCTGTAAGTTTTTCATTAAATGGAGGTTCTTATACCACAAATACTGTATTTAATAATCTACCTGCTGGAATATATGTATTATCTGCAGTAGATAATGCAGGTTGTACGGCACAATCAACTAATATTGTAATTTCTTCTGGTTGTACTGGAGGATGTTCTCAAACGACTCCTTTAGCTTCTTGGGATTATAATTCAGGAAACTTATCTACTACGGTTCCTTATATTACTCAAAATGGATGTACTGGCGTAACAGGATCTAATCTTTCTGGCCCAGGAAATTCCTTGCTCTCAGGTGGACCAAGTGGAAATGCTGCATGTACCCAAGGCTGGACTGCGGCATCTTTTGATGCAACAACCCTTAATGTTTCTTTTTCAATAAATTTCCCTGTTGGAGATGATGGCCAAATTACAGGCTTCTCTTTTTGGGAACTGTCTCCAGTTAATAGAACGTATAATGGAGCATTGAACAATTATCCTACTCTTTGGGGATATAGAATATTAAAAAATGGAACAGAGGTTTATAGAGATATAGATATTCCTACCAATCAATCATGGTTTCATCATGTGTTTAACTTAGCAGGTGTACCTGGATTAAACTCAACAGTAAGTTCAGATGATACCTATACTTTTGAAGTTAGAGCTTATGCTCCTATCGGAAATACAGGTACAGGAAGTTATTTTGAATTTGATCTATTTGAAATATTTGGATGTTGTGGTGCCACTCAATGTGGAATTACAGGAACAGCAACACCTTCCCCAACTACTTGTGCAGGAGACGATGGTTCTATAACAGTAACTAATGTGTCAGGTGGCGTCGCTCCTTATAGCTATTCAATTGATGGAGATCAAACTAGCCAAGCAAGTAATGTGTTTAATGGTTTAGCTCCTGGTAATTATAATGTTACTATAAAAGACAATACAGGTTGTACTTATGAAATTGATAACGTTATTGTTGGAAATGGATGTAATTCATGTAGCGGAAACTTGCCATTGGCAGTTTGGGATAATTGCGCAAACTTAGGTTCAGGAATCCCTGCTTCTTCAACTAATCAGAATGGTTGTACAAATATGACCGCTGGTAATTTAACAAGAGGAAGTGGAGGAAATTCATGTTTCACAGGAACTCCAAGTGGTCAAGCAATTTGTACCTCTGGATGGACTTCTTCTTCATGGCAAGATGGAGCTACGAATGCTATGACTTTTTCTGTTTCATTTGCGGCAGGTGATCAAGGTACTATTTCTGGATTTAATATGTGGGAAATATCTCCTGAATATCGTTCTTATAGTCCAACGCAATTAAATAATTATCCAACCTTATGGGGTTATAGAATCCTAAGAGATGGCGTAGAAGTTTATCAACAAATTGATATCCCTACTAATAGAACATGGTTTCAACATATGTTTAATTTGTCAGGAATTCCTGCTTTAACGTATAATGGTCCTGTTACTTTTGAGTTTGAATTCATGGCTTATGCACCAGTAGGAAACGGAGGCTCAGGCCAATACTTCGAATTCGACTTAATTGAGTTAGAAGGATGTTGTGGAAGTACACCACCTTGTAGTATACTTACAGAAGTGCCTACTTCTAGCAATCCTACCTGTGCTTCTGCTCCTGCATATAATGATGGAGTTATTAACATGCCAGCGGCTTTATCTCTTCCTGGTGGACAAACCGTTCAATTTAGTATTGACGGTGGTGTAACTTGGTCAAATACGAGCACATTTACAGGTCTAACAGCGGGTACTTATAAATTACAATATAGATATAGTGATGGAACTTGTCTTACTGAAGGAGTTACAATAGTATTGGTGAATCCAACAGGTTGTGATCCTTGTGATGGTACTGACCTTAAACTTCAAGTAACAAACTCTACGGATTGTGATAATCCAAATGGGGGCATAAAAGTTCAATTTATTGGAGGAACAGGCCCATATCAATATAGCCTTGATGGAGGAATTTCTTTTGTAACGTCTCTTTCTGCAACATATCAATGGAGTAATCTATCTCCAGGCTCATATCATATAATAGTACGAGATGCAAATGGATGTGAAGAAGAAAGATTCCCAATAAAAATTTCTGGTCCTCTTAATTGTTGTGAACAAGTCGGGAATGCTAATCCAATAACTGGAACACCCAATCATTGTTTAGGCACTGAAGCAACATTCTCAACAACTGCAGTTGCAAATGCTGATAGTTATACATGGTCAGTATCTTCTAATTTATCAATTATTTCTGGTCAAGGAGGATTAACCATCCTTGTATCATTTGATGGAGTTGGACCATATGAAGTATGTGTAGTTCCTGTCAATGAATGTAGTGCAGGTGACAAAGCATGTTTTACAGGTAATGTAATTACCGTTCCAAATCAACCAAATGCAATCACTGGACCTACATCTGTCTGTGAAGGTGAAGATTATGTCTATACAGTGTCTGGACAACTTGCAATTTCAGGATTTGATTGGACTGTCCCAACAGGTTGGACTATTCTCAATGAAAGTAATAATTCAATCACTGTAACAGCAGGTAGCTCAAGTGGAAAAGTTTGCGTTACTCGAAGTAATACTTGTGGAACTTCTACTCCTTCTTGTATATCTGTTACCTCTCAATCAGTACCAAATACTCCAGGCCAAATAACTGGACCTAATAAAGTATGTGCTGGTCAAGATTATGTGTATAGTGTTTCTGGAATAGTAGTTTATTTAGGAGGTTATGATTGGACTGTGCCTTCAGGTTGGACTATTCTAAATGAAAGTAATAATTCAATCACTGTAACAGCAGGTAGTTCAAGCGGTCAAGTTTGTGCTTCTCGTTCTAACTCTTGTGGCACCTCTGCTCCAAGCTGTAAAACGGTAACAGTAGAAACAACACCAACACCTATTGTAGATATCACTGGAAATTTAAATCCTTGTGAAGGAACAACGGTTGAGTATTGTATAGCACAAATTGCTAATGCAGATTCTTATACATGGACAGTTCCTGCGGGATATACTATTGTCTCTGGACAAGGAACACATTGTGTAAATGTAGCTATTCCATCTGGTGCAGCTACAGGTGATATTTGTGTCTTTGCAACTAATTCATGTGGCGATAATGCTACATATTGTGAGGAAATTGATCCACAAGTTGAATTGGGTAATGGACCAACAATTACTGGTCCTGTTAATCCTTGTGCCAATACTACAGTTCAATACTGTATAAGTGCACCAACTGCTGGAGCTAGTTCTTATTCTTGGACTTACCCAACAGGCTGGACACAAGCATCAATTTCTAAAGCTTGTATAACTCTTAATATTAATTCAACAGGAGGAAATGTGTGTGTAACACCTTCAGGCCCTTGTGGAACTGGAACTCCTTCTTGTTTAAATGTAGATGTGATTGATGTACCTACAGCAGTTACTTTTTCAGGACCTTTAAGCGTATGCTCAGGAAGTCCTGCTAACTATAGTGTAGATAATGCATCTTCTACAGATACTTATACTTGGACCGTTCCTACAGGTTGGACAATAAACTCTGGTCAAGGTACTGGAGATTTATCTGTTACTCCAAATGGAAGTGGTGGCCAAGTTTGTGTGACTCCTTCCAATGCATGTGGAAATGGACCTCAAACTTGTAAAAATGTATTAGTAAGTACAGTTCCTGCAACTCCTTTAACAATTAACGGAGAAACAGAATTCTGTTTACCATACTCTGGTTCTACGACTTCAGTTTACACTGCACCTACTAGTAGTGGGGTAACATATAACTGGTCAGGATTCGGTGGAGTTTCTGTACCTGCAGGCTCAAATGGAGCTAGCGTTACTGCTACAATTACAGGTACTGGAAAACTTTGTTTATCCTTAACCAATCAGTGTGGTACTTCAGGAATTAAATGTATTACTATCCGTGCAGAAGCTACGCCATTCATGTCGGGTGGAGGTACAACTGCAGAATCATGCGCAGGAAATGATGGAACGATTACAGTAAATGGTTCTTTAGGTGTTCCTCCATATGAATATAATTTAGACGGAGGCCCATGGCAAACATCTAATGTATTTACTGGCCTAGCAGCTGGTACTTATACTGTAGGCGTAAGAAACTCAAGTGGAAATTGTCCTGCTTATGGAACGCTTACTGTAAATGGTCCTGCATCTTGTTGTGATAATGTGACTGACGCTGGTACAATAGGAAGTGATCAAGAATATTGTGGATGTACTAGCCCTGCAGCATTTACTAATATCGCTCCTGCAAGTGGAGGATTTGGTGGAGCAATTGAATATCAATGGCAGATTTTCCAAAATGGTACATGGTGGAATATTACTGGAGCAAACAGTACTACTTATAATTATGGACCTATTGTGTGTACCGATACACAA
This sequence comes from Saprospiraceae bacterium, assembly GCA_020629935.1. Lineage (GTDB taxonomy): Bacteria > Bacteroidota > Bacteroidia > Chitinophagales > Saprospiraceae > JAHDCJ01. The sequence continues at coordinate 47,625 of JAHDCJ010000020.1, forward strand.
TTTAGAAGATTGGCAAGACGTGATTGTTTAACAGCATGGGTGCCTTCAAACGTAATAACTATTTCGATTACTGAAGAAGCAACCATAAGCTCAACACCAACAAGTGATGAGACATGTGCTGGAAATGATGGAAGCATTACAGTAAATGCTACAGGTGGAGTTCCTGCTCTTCTTTATAATATTGATGGAGGAACTTGGGGATCATCGAATGTATTCTCTGGTTTAACTGCTGGTACTTATAC
>JAHDCJ010000020.1:47966-49483 GCA_020629935.1 Saprospiraceae bacterium
ACTACATGTTGTGATAATATTTCCGACGCGGGTACAATTGGAAGTGATCAAGAACATTGTGGATGTACAAGCCCAGAGGCATTCTCTAGTATTGCTCCTGCAACAGGAGGATTTGGTGGATCAGTACAATATCAATGGCAAATTTTACAAAATGGTACTTGGGCAACGATTACAGGAGCCACAGGTGCTACATATAATTATTCGCCTATCGTTTGTGAGGATACACAGTTTAGACGATTAGCAAAACGTTCTTGTACTACAGAATGGGTACCTTCAAATGTAATAACTATTACAATAACTCCTGAACCTACAATTAACTCAACTCCAACAGTTGATGAAACTTGTGCAGGAAATGACGGTAGCATTACTGTAAATGCTACAGGTGGAGTTCCTGCCCTTCTTTATAGTATTGATGGAGGCGTATGGCAAACTTCAAATGTATTCAGTGGCTTAACTGCTGGTACATATTCAGTCGCTGTTGCAAATAATGATCAAGGATGTCCAGATTATATGAATGTTACAATTACTGGACCAGCTACTTGTTGTACAAGTATTACAAATCCAGGATCTATTGCAAGCAACCAAACGAATTGTGGTTGTTTTGATCCTGCTGCATTTACAAGTACTTCACCAGCAAGTGGTGGATCAGGTGGATCTATCGAATATCAATGGCAAGTATTTAGCAATGGATTCTGGGTTCCTATAATTGGTGCTACCAATTCAACCTATAACCCAGGTCAGATTTGTGAAACTACTGAATACCGTAGACGTGCAAAACGTACATGTGATAATACTTGGTTAAATTCAAATGTAGTTACCATAACTGTAATTGAAGAACCAGTAATTACTAGTACGCCTGTAAGTGAAGAAACTTGTGCAGGAAATGATGGAAGTATTACTGTAAATGCAACAGGCGGAGTTCCTGCTCTTCTTTATAATATTGATGGAGGAACTTGGCAGTCATCTAATGCGTTTTCTGGCTTAGCTGCAGGTACTTATTCTATTGGAGTAACAAATAACGATAACTCTTGTCCTGTTTACACTACTGTTACAGTGAATGGACCTGCAAACTGTTGTACTAACATTACAGATGCGGGTTCTATTGGAACCGATCAACAGTCTTGTGGTTGTTTTGATCCTGCTTCTTTTACTAGCATTACTCCTGCGAGTGGAGGATCTGGAGGATCAGGTGTTGAATACCAATGGCAAGTATTACAAAGCAATGGTGTTTGGACAAACATCTCAGGTGCTACTAATGCTACTTTTGATGCAAATCAAGTATGTGTAACTACACAATACAGAAGATTGGCTAAACAATCTTGTGCAAATGCTTGGTTAAATTCAAATCCAGTAACAGTTACTGTTCTTGAACAACCAGTAATCGCATCAACACCAACAGTTGATGAAACATGTGCTGGAAATGATGGAAGTATTACTGTAAATGCTACTGGAGGAACAGGTCCATTACTTTATAATATTGATGGAGGCCCATGGCAAACATCTAATGTATTTAGTGG
>JAHDCJ010000020.1:49583-53714 GCA_020629935.1 Saprospiraceae bacterium
CTTGGACTGATATTCCTGGTGCTACAAGTTCAACTTATGATCCTGCTTTAACTTGTGAGTCGGTAAGATATCGAAGAAAAGCAAAACGAACTTGTGCTACCACATGGTTAAATTCATTATCAATTACTATAAAAGTAGTACCAGAAGCTTCTATTACAGCTGTGACTCCAACAGATGAAAGCTGTGCTGGAAATGATGGTACCGTAACGATTACAGCTACTGGTGGATCAGCACCTTTAGAGTATAACCTTGATGGAGGCCCATGGCAAACATCTAATGTATTTATTAACCTTACTGCTGGTACTTATACTGTAGGGGTTTCTAATAGCAATGGAAATGCTTGTCCTTCTTACCAAGAAGTAACCGTTTTACCTGCTTCAAATTGTTGTACAAACATTACAGATGCAGGTTCAATTGGTGCAGATCAAGAACACTGTGGATGCTATGATCCAACAACATTATTCTCTACTGCTCCTGCTTCAGGCGGAAATGGTGGAAATATTGTTTACCAATGGCAAATAAATAATGGAGCAGGTTGGGTAGATGTGAATGGAGCAACTGGAACTTCTTTTGATCCAGATCAAATCTGTTCTACTACACAATACCGAAGATTAGCGAAGAGAGATTGTATGCCTACTCAACCTTGGATTTATTCAAATGAAGTTACCGTAACAATAAATCCAAATCCATCTATCTTAAATGTGGATATGGAAGACGAAACTTGTGTTGGAACTGATGGTTCAATTACCATTAATGCACAAGGTGGACAAGGTATACTTGAATATTCAATCGATGGAGTAATATGGACAACAGATAATTCATTTACTGGATTAGCTGCTGGTACTTATACTGTTTATGTACGAAACCAAGATCATGGTTGTCAAGTATCTGAAGATGTAGTAATCAATCTTGATACTACAAATGCTCCAACGGCTGAAATCGTAATGACGCCACAACAGAGCAATGTATGTAATGGTACTACGGCTTTATTCCAAGTAAGTAATCCTCAACCAGGTGTTTCTTACTCATGGAACTTTGGCCCAGATGCAACACCGCAAACTGCAAATGTTGCTGGACCAATTTCAGTATCTTACTCTTTAGCTAGTAATAGTGTTTTAAATAGTGTAAATAATGTTACGCTTAATGCGACGTTAGGAAGCTGTTCTGATAATGACAATACGTCAATTACCGTACGATCAGACTTAACAAACTTTGTCTCTAGTGCAAACGGAACGGATCCTTCAAATTGTGGAGATAGTGATGGCTCAATTAATGTAGTCTTCAATCCTCCTGCTACAGTTTGTGCACAATACCGATTAGTTAATGTAACAGGATGGCAGACAAGCCCAGTATTCAATAACTTACCTGCTGGAAGTTACCAGTTAGAAGTTGGATACTGTGAGGATCCTACTTGTGGAAATGTTTATGGTACAGTAATTAAGCTTACTGATCCTTCTGCAAATATGGCTGACATTTCTGCTGCACCAACAGAATTATGTGTAAATGAGCAAGGAACATTCTCTGCTACTACCATGCCAGGGGCTACTTATAGCTGGGACTTTGGACCAGGTGCATTCCCTGCTACATCAAATGCGCCAACTCAATCTGTAACTTATAGTACAGGTGGATCTAAATTAGTTTCACTTACTGTTACAATTAATGGATGTACTTCTACTGATGACGTAACTGTTGAAGTAAATGAAGACTTCATTAGCGGTGGATTGATTGGTTCTGATGAATCAGGTTGTGGTGCTTATAATCCTTCATTGATTGTAAGTGTATTACCTCCTTCTGGTGGAGTAGGTAGTGGTGCAACAGAATACCAATGGCAAATGAATACAGGTTCTGGATGGATGGATATCGCAGGTGCAGTAATGTCTACTTACGATCCAGTGGTTATTTCTGGAACTACAATGTATAGAAGATTATCAAGAAGAAGTTCTTGTACAAATTGGGCAATTTCTAATGCGGTTACTAAAACAGTAATCAGTGATCTTGCAGATGGTGGAATAATTTCTGGTGATGAATCACAATGTGGTGCTTATGATCCTGCAGCTATTGCTGGAATCACTAACCCAACACATTCGAATCCAGGTACTGTAGATATTACTTACCAATGGCAAGTAAGCTTAGACGGAGTAACATGGGTTGATGTTCCTGGAGGAACTGGTGTAAACCTTGATCCAGGTCAGACAATTGTTCAAACTACTTACTTCAGAAGATTGGCATTCATTAATCCTTGTAACAATCCTGTTGCTTCAAACACAGTAGTGAAAGAAGTAATTTCGAATGTTCTTAATGGAGGAAGCATTGCTGCAGATCAATCTGCTTGTGGTTCTCTTGATGTAGCAGAACTTACCAATGTAGCATTGCCAACAGGTAATGTAGGTGGTACTGTAGAATATCAATGGGAAGTAAGCCAAGACGGTGGAAATACTTGGGCTATTATTTCTGGCTCAAATAGTCCTACTTTAGATCCTGGTGTAGTAACAACTACAACAATGTACAGAAGAGGTGCTAGAGTAGCTCCTTGTACTGCATATGTTTATTCAAATGCAGTAACCATTACAATTTCTCCTTTACCTGGTATTAGTACAGTATTCGATGAAAACCCAACTTGTCTTGAAGGTGGATCTATTTACATCAGTACTTTAGGTGGACCAGCTAACTATGACTTTAGTATTGATGGTGGTGTTACTTGGATAACTGGTCAAAATACTTTTGATAATCTTCCAGCTGGAAATTACAATATCATTATTAGAGAAACAGTAAATCCGATCTGTCAAACATCTTACGGACTTAATCCTGTAGTATTAACTGCTCCTGTACCTCCTACAGTTGCATTTGTAAATACAACAGCTGAAAGTTCTTGTGGTGCAGGTGATGGAAGTATGAATATTGTTCTAGGTACTCTTGGAACAGCTCCTTACGGTGTAACTTATGACTTTGGTGGCAACACTATCGTTGGAGGAACATTTGCAAGTAGCCCAATGTTAATCTCAGGATTAACTCCAGGTACTTATACTAACATTACAATAGTTGATAGCGAAGGTTGTACAGTCGTTGAATCTGCAGTTGTTATTTCAGGTGCAAATTGTAACAACCCACCTGAGCCTGTAGATGATTTTAATAATACAGTTCAAGGACAACCAACAACTGGTGTTTTAACAACAAATGATAGTGATCCTGATGGAGACCCAATTACGGTTACAGGAATCTCTTCAACACCAGGCGGTCCTTATACAAATACAATTACAATTCCTGGACAAGGTGTTTGGGTATTAGGTCCTAACGGAACTTATACTTTCACTCCTGATCCTAACTTTGTAGGAACTACTGATCCTGTATACTACGAAATTTGTGATGATCAAGGTGCTTGTGAAGAAGCAGTATTAACGATTGAAGTATTGGATGATCCAACTTCAGGATTTAATCAGCCTCCTGTAGCAAACAACGATCACTATGAATCACCGTTTAATACACAAGTAACAGGAAATGTTCTTCCAAATGATTTCGATCCTGATGGTGATCCTATTTGTATCCAAGGTACAATGCCTCAAATTCTTACCACAACTGGTGGAGGTACTGTAGTACTTAATACAGATGGTGCATTCGTTTATACTCCAGCAGCTAACTTTACTGGATTGGATTCTACTTCTTATACCATCTGTGATGGTCCTTGTGGAGCAGCTCCAATTAGTGGATGTGATGAGGCAGTATTAACAATCGAAGTACTTGAAGATAATGGAGCAACAAATAATCCTCCATTTGCAACTGATGATGGATATAACGGTCCTATGGACAATCCTATAACGGGTAACGTTTCTGATAATGATCCAGGTGATCCTGATGGTGACCCAGTGGTATTTACTCAGATTAGTAATCCTACATTTGGTACAGTGACTTCGTTTAATCCTGTAACAGGAGACTTCACTTATGTTCCAAATTCAGGATACTATGGCCCAGATCAATTTATCTACCAAGTATGTGACGGAATTAGTGGATGTGATTTTGCAACAGTATATATCACTATTATGCCACCTCTTCCAAATGATCCTCCAGAAGCGATCAATGATTATAACAATACATTAGTAGATACTCCAGTTGATGGAAATATCTCAACGAATGATA
>JAHDCJ010000021.1 GCA_020629935.1 Saprospiraceae bacterium
AAAAGAACAATACAGAATACTAAAAAAAGAATACCTTAGACAAATAATTCACAAAATATAATTTGAAAAAAACATCTCAAATATTATTAAAAAAAGCACAACGACTATACCACGGCGTATTCCCCAAAAAACTCATTGTACCCGACGAACATCGTAAAATGCTTACTAAAATATACCCTACCGTAAACTGGAAAAAAGTCCGCTTATTCAAAGGAATGCCCTGGTTTATGGGCGGAGGATTCGCCACTGGAATTACCCTCCCAGGCGATTATTCGCTCAATAAAATAGAAGTATTCCTAGATTATTACATCGCTTATGCACCCGAAGATGTAGCCATTTTAGTACACGAAGGCTATCATGTATTGCAATATGAAGAAATGTACAAAAATAAAGGCATTGGTTTTTTTCGTCCCTTTTTAGTGCATTACTTGGCAGGTTTTTTCAAAGGTTTTTTTCAAGAAATAAAAAAAAGAAGCCTTGCCCAAGCTAGAAACCAAGCGTATCGATACCATCCAATGGAAATTCCCGCTTACGATCACGAAGCCTTAACACTAAAGTATATTAAAGAAGTGGGCGTTGATAAATTTGTAGAAGATCCGCCATTGCATTTGGTCGTGAATAATACAGGTTATCGCTATAATTCGGGAATGATTGCCTATTTCTTTGCAGGCGCATTTTTGTTGCTTTGTACCCTTTTTAAACCTATAATCGAACTATTCTACCTACTTTTTGCGCTAATCCTTTTTCTTCCCGGAAAATTATTGCAACTTATTGGATTATAATATATTAGCGAATGATATTCGCCCCTGAAAGCCCCGACCACATAAAATAATAAACATGCTAGATCAAAATAAAAAAGACGAAATACGTGCAAAAATCGAGGCTGAACTCATCGAAACCGAAAAGAAAATCGCTGACCTTGAAGAACTTTCCAAGCCCATCCCGCCAGAAAATTCACTAGGAAGAATTACACGTATGGATGCCATTAATAATGCAAGTGTGGCCAAAGCCGCTTTGAGAGAAGCCAAAAGGAAATACGGAAAACTAAAACACGCCTTATCTAAAATAGATGAACCAGATTATGGACTTTGTTCTAATTGTAAACATCCCATCCCCGAAGGTCGTTTGATGCTGATGCCAGAAAGTACCCGTTGTGTGCGTTGTGCTGATCGCTAAAATGATTCAAAACGAGAATTATGTATTAAATAAATAAATAATGTGTTTGTGCTTTATTCCAGATGAAAGTTTTTTTTTCTAAAGAATATTAACGACCTTGGCATAAGAGATCTCAAAAAAAGCTCAAATCTGTTGGTTATGAAAAATATACTATTGACAACACTCGTTGTATTTGCACTGATACTCCACAGCTGCAAAGGCCCTGAAATATTATCTACTACAAATCAGGCGGATCCGAATTCTAGAGTAGTAACTACTACCCAAGAAGTGACGACAACCAAACCCGATGGTACGGTTATCGTTACCAAGACCACCACAATTTCAGAACCTAGTGGAGAGCTTGCCTCGAATGTCACGGAGAAAAAGCCAGAAGTAGAAGTAAAACCTGGATCAGGCGGAACTTCACCTGCTACAGAAACTAAACCTATTACGGGCACAAAACCATTAGTGGACAAACCCAACATTGATCCTGGAAAAGTTACGCCACCTACTGAAACCAGTGGGAGAGGAGTTAGTCCTAAAGCCGATTATCTTTCTGCACGCGAACAAGAAATGGTGAACGAAATCAATTTGCTACGAGGAAATCCTAAAGGCTATATTCCTTATATCACCGCTTACAAACAAAAGCTGCAAACGATGGAGTTTCAAGGCAATTTTGCGCAAAGAGAAGCACAAGCAGCCGATGAATTGATCCGAGAACTTAATAATTTAGCTCCACTTTCTATTTTAAAATTACATCCTAAATTGCACCAAGCCGCTAAATTGCATGGGGAAGAAATGAAATCTAGAGGATATAGTGGACATATCGGAAAAGACGGAAGTTATCCTTGGGACCGGATCAAAAGACTTGATCCCGCACTCAAAGATGGAAATGAAAATTTAGTAGGTGGACCAAAATCCATTCGAGAAGCAGTGATCTTATTATTGGTCGATTCTGGTATTCCTGATCGTGGACACCGTAAAACCTTACTCCAAAAAGATTGGGAATATGTAGCTTGTTCGGAAGTGGGCACTGTTGCTGGTATCCCAAATTATTGGGTACAAAATTTTGCTAAAACCAGTCCGCTACAACCTGTAAGTGCAGGAGGAGGAACTACACCGCCAACCACAAATACCAAACCACCAACGACCATTGTAAATACCAAACCGCCAACCTCACAACCTTCTACTAAGCCTGATACCGATCCCTTTCCAATCACTGGAGGTAGCGGAACTAACCCCGTGACTGAAACGGAAAAACCAGCTACTTCGCAACCTTCAACCACAACCGAAAAACCTGCAACAACTAGTGGTGGATCTGGAGGACAAACTACAGGAGGAACAGGCGAAGGATATCTTGCTGGAGTACCAATGGAAGATAGAAAATATGATACAGGAAAATCAGCAAGCTATCTAAAAGAAAGAGAAAAGGAAATGCTTCTTGAAATTAATAGAGCAAGAAATAATCCTAAACTTTATGCGCGGTACATCGAAGAATATAAGGTGAAAATCGAAAAGTATAATAAAACAGGTTTAGGTTATGCCGATGATATGAAAGCGATTGGGGAGCTTCTTCAAGAACTTAATACGATGCAACCTGCTGGTGTTTTACAATCGAAAGAAACCCTTTATAAAGCGGCAATGAAACACGGTTTAGAAATGAAAGCTAGAGGCAAATCAGGGCATGTAGGTAATGATGGTTCTTATCCTTGGGATCGAATCTTAAGAGAAGATTCTGCCTTTACTGATGGGAATGAAAACTTAGTAGGTGGCCCAAAAACGGTTCGAGAAGCAGTAATTCTTCTTTTGGTTGACTCTGGTATTCCTTCTCGTGGACACCGAAAAACCATGCTAAATCCCGAATGGAAATATGGTGCTTGTTTTGAAGCAGGAAAGGTTGGATCTATGCCAAATTCTTGGGTTCAAAACTATGCGAAATAAGCAAAATTAGTAATTCAATCTTTTGAATTTAAACAAGACAAAAATAAAAAAGGCGATCTCTTTCGAGGCCGCCTTTTCTTGTGATAAATGTTCAGGTTTTATTGCTTGTCTTGTGCAGCAAAAACTTTCTTCAACAAATCAGATGTTCGAGCCAAAGGATCTTTTCTGATTTTTTGTTCTTCTTTTCCAACCATGTGAAATAAACCATCAATTGCTTTGTTGGTAACATAGTCATCAATAGAAGGATTTAATTTTTCTACAAAAGGAATTTTATTGTATGCAGTTACTACATCAGTCCATGCATTTAATGCTTTTACACGCATCAATGAATTTTTTACGACAGGGCTAAACTGATTATACAATTCACTAGTCGTTGTCTTTTTCAAATATTCAGTCGCCGCTAAATTATTTCCACCCATTAAAATACTCATCGCATCATTAAAGGTCATTCCTTTAACTGCGGCTAAGAAAACAGGCTTCGCACTTTTAGATGCATCTTCCGCCGCTCGGTTTAATTTTTCTACTAAATTATCAGTCAATAACTTGCCACCAGGTATTTTGGCTAAAGCATTTTGGATTTTGTCAAATTGCTGTGGAAACAAAATTTTGATTGCTTGGTTTTTGAAGAAACCATCTTTCATAGAAACCATATTGGCTCCTTTGGTCACTCCATTGCTTAAAGCTTCTTTCAATCCTAAGGCCGCTTGGCCAGAGGTTACTTGTGAGCCTCCAGACATGCCCTCTAAAATGGACCCTCCAATGTTGGCCAGTTCAGTACATGCGGTAAGACTTATTATACATACGAATAAACAAAGATTCTTAATCATAACGTTAGTTTTTTATAATGGGAAATGAAAAATCTGTGCCAAAAATAAAATGTTTTTTCTGAACACTTGCTTTTTTGACTGTAAAATAAGGACTTAGTAACAAATAAAATATAAATATTTCTTACACGCTGTAGAATTTAAGCGCGTCTGGTGAAAGACATCCTTTATACTTTTTCTTAAGCAACACTTGGGTTTCTTCATTGACTCGAACCTGTTTGCACCAACAATTTTTATCCTTATAACATAAAAAAGGTCGTTTAGTCTTCGGACAACTTGCTTTATGGTTAAAATCCAATTCTACAAAAGCGCGTGCAACTTCTCCACCCAAAGGAGGATTAATTTTACTCACCCGAATTTTTATATGAATCAAATTTTCAAATTGACTTTTTAGATTGTTTGCGATACGTGTAGCCAGTGTTTCCAGTAGTTTAACCGAGCGTTTCATCTCCGACTTAGCCGTTAAATGAATGGCTTCATAATTGATCGTCCCATGCAAATCATCTTCTGCGGATGCTTTGGTGAAATTGGTTTCTACATAGACATCAATCATATACTTCGCACCCAAAATGCGCTCTTCTTCATAAAACCCATGAAATCCATGAAAACACATGCCTTCAACTGCAACAAGACCCATAAATTATTAATTCTACTGTTTAAATGATCTATCTTAAAACCAACTAGAGATCACTTTTGTTAATATTTCTAAGAAAAAGTTTAAATATCTTTTTCGGTAAAATAGTAAAGAATCATATAAATCCTTAATTTTGCACCGAAAATGATTTTCCAATCAGAAGTGTAGCATTGAAATCAACGATTTAACTTCAATCCACTTCACTAATTTTAACGGAATGAAAGATAACGGCCAAGAATATATTATTCAAAAAAATGCTCGGCAAGATAAATTTCAAGGGCATGATTATTACCACATCGAAGGACTACTAGAACCTGAGCATATCCTAGCTAGAGATGCCGTCCGGGATTGGGTAAAAAGTGAAGTTAGTCCGATTATAGAAGAATATTCTGAAATCGCTAAATTCCCTCGACACCTCATCAAAGGCCTCGGTGAAATCGGCGCTTTTGGTCCTAGCCTTCCAGCAAAATACGGATGTGGAGGAATGGATGAAATCGCTTACGGTATTATGATGCAAGAACTCGAACGAGGAGATTCTGGTATCCGATCTGCGGCTTCGGTACAAGGTTCTTTAGTGATGTATCCAATCTATCGTTTTGGTTCGGAAGAACAAAAAATGAAATATTTGCCTAAAATGGCTACAGGAGAACTTATCGGTTGTTTTGGTCTTACCGAACCCGATCATGGTTCTGACCCAAGCAGCATGAAATCATACCTTATTGATGATGGAGATTCTTATATCCTCAATGGTTCTAAAATGTGGATCACCAATTCCCCAATCGCTGATGTGATGGTCGTTTGGGCTAAAGATCCTGATGGTCGAGTACGAGGAATGATCCTTGAAAAAGGAATGAAAGGGCTTTCAGCTCCAGAAATCAAAGGCAAATGGTCATTAAGAGCTTCTATAACGGGAGAATTAGTATTTGAAGACGTAAGAGTTCCTAAAGCGAATATCTTACCAGAGGTTAGTGGTTTAAAAGGACCGCTTTCTTGTTTATCAAAAGCACGTTATGGTATTGCTTGGGGTGCAATTGGAGCAGCAATGGATTGCTACGATTCAGCGCTTCGATATTCTAAAGAAAGAGTTCAATTCGGCAAACCTATCGGTCAATTCCAATTAACACAAAAGAAATTAGCAGAAATGATTACCGAAATTACCAAAGCACAACTCCTTGCTTGGCGATTAGGTACTTTAGCCAATGTAGGTAAAGCGACTCCCGCACAAATTTCTATGGCGAAAAGAAACAATGTACACATGGCTTTGGAAATTGCTAGAGAAGCAAGACAAATCCACGGCGGAATGGGTATCACCAACGAATATCCTTGTATGCGACATATGATGAACCTAGAAACCGTGCTTACCTATGAAGGTACACACGATATCCACCTACTAATTACAGGTATGGATGTTACAGGTTTGAATGCATTTAAATAATATCAACTTATTTTTTATTAGGGGGTGTATAACCATACACCCCCTTTTTTTATATACTGCCATTCCTGCTATTGTGTGGGTTGTAGATAATAATTGCAATAATCAGGGATAAACCATTGATCCGAATTGCTGATAAACGGTGAATAACAATTGCAATAATCAGGGATAAACCATTGAAAACAATTGCAATAATATGGGGATAAACAGTTGAAAACAATTGCAATAATATAGGGATAAACAGTTGATCCGAATTGCTGATAAACTGTGGAGACGCAATGCATTGCGTCTCTATCCAGAAAACTGCATCCGTTTAATCTCTTCAGCTTTTTGGGTATCTGCCTCCGAATTTTCTTTATCTTTTAATGACCAATAAATTTGTGCCCTGCGATAATAAAATAAATAATTATCGGGTGCTTGGTCTATGGCGGTATGCATATCTTCCAATGCCTCTTCATAACGACCTAATTCTTTATAACAATAGGCTCGATTATAAAACAATGCGGAACCGCTGTATCCTAATTCATAGGCGGTATTAAAAAAATCAAGAGCTTGTAAACAATACCTTTTTCTTCCCCCATCATAATTGTGTTTATTTAATGAGGTCAATGCCCAAATAACATAAACTTCGGCATCTTTGGGATGGGCATTCAAAATAAAATCATAGGTTGGACTAAAATCTCGATGTAAGTTTTTTTCTTCAGCAATAATCCAATCTGCATAGGCTTTTTCTTTCTTGTTTAATTTCCAATGCAATTCCCCTCGTAAAAAATATAAATCTTTACTTGTGGTTATCGGTCGATAAAGATCTATGGAATCCAAGGTCTTAGTAATCAATCGGATGGTTCCTTCAGTATCATAATCATAATCCGATCTAAACTTTGCTTGGTCGTGGCTGTATTGGTAAACCACACTGCTACGATTAGTTAAATCATTATAACCTCTTCGTTTTAAAAAAAAATTATAAACCACTTGGGTTCGATCTTGATGCACTTTCAAGGCATCTTCTCTTCGATTTAAATAAATGTAAACTTGTGCTAATTGAATTTCTAATTGCCTACGTCCAAAAAAACTATTGGAATGCTGAATCGCTTTTTTATAATAGTCCTTAGCAGATTCATATTCTTGATTTCTATGGGCGATATAAGCAAGTTGATAATAGGCTTCTTTGGAAGGATAAAGGCGAGCAGAAGCTAAGAAATCTAAACGAATAAGACTGGTATCTTCCTTTTGTTGTTGATATAATTTTGCACGATCTAAAAAAGCAGTCGCGTGAATGGATTGATAATGATCTTTCAAGTCTAAACTAGGCGCTTGAATTTCAATGATTTTATTCAAATCTTGAAGCCTAATTTCTGGGGCAGCCAATATATTTGCTCGCCGTACATAAGCTTCAATATCTTGAGGATTTTGTTGAATGCGTTTGGTTAATTCTGCACGCTCAATTTCACGTAAATGTGCTTCTTGTTCTGGATCGAAAATGGCCACTTGGGCAACCATAGAGGTTGGTATAAGAAAGATTAATACTAAGATTAGCATGAATTGTAGTCTTTCAGAGGACAAATAATAGCTTATTATCGTTATTTTTAACAAATGCTTCTTTTTTTCTAAATTAAGAAATAACTTATAAACATGATGAAAAAAATACAATTTTTGACGTATAGCCTAGCGATTATTTTCTTATGCTCTTCTTGGACCATGCAAGAAGAATGGAAAGAGAAGATTGACCATGAAGTACTTTCTATGGCAGAAGCAGGTCATGAAGTGTCTTGTTTAGTCTTAATGAAAGAGCAAGCCGACCTTTCACAAGCACAATGGATCAAAGATAAAAACGAGAAAGGACAATTTGTTTTTGACCAATTAAAAAATACAGCAGTACGTAGTCAACAAAATCTGCAACAGATATTAAATGAGGAAGAAATTGCCTTTCGTTCTTTTTTCATTGTAAATAGCATACACCTTAAAGCAAACCTCCAATTATTGGAACGACTAGCTAGCGATAATACCGTAAAAGGCATTCATCCCAATCCTTATACTCCAATGGAAATGCCTGTCAAAAAACAGGCTACTGGCTTTTTAAGAATGGTCGAATGGGGCATTGCAAAAATTAATGCAGACGCCGTTTGGGCATTGGGCATAACAGGCGAAAATGTAATTGTTGGAGGCCAAGACACAGGCTATGAATGGGATCATCCTGCAATTAAAGAAAGATATAAAGGTTGGGATGGAACTAATGCCGATCATAACTATAATTGGCATGATGCCATCCATGAATTAAATCCGTTGCACAACGATACCTTACCTGATCCCAATCCTTGTGGATTAGAATCGGTAGTGCCTTGTGATGATCATAATCACGGGACGCATACTATGGGAACTATGGTTGGAAAAGAGGGGACAGACGAAATTGGGGTAGCACCAGGAGCTCAATGGATTGCTTGTAGAAATATGGATAGAGGATGGGGATCACCAGCTACATATATAGAATGCTTCGAATGGTTTTTAGCGCCAACAGACATTGCCAATGCCAATCCTGATCCTAGCAAAGCTCCTCATGTAATTGCCAATTCTTGGGGCTGTCCAGAAATAGAAGGGTGTAATCCTGGAAATTTTGCCATGATGGAAATGGCTGTAAATAACTTGACTGCAGCAGGCGTGTTTGTCGTAGTTTCAGCGGGGAACAGTGGTCCTTCTTGTAATTCTATTACCAACCCCGCAGCTATTTTTGAAAATAGTTTTACGGTAGGAGCAACGAATTCTGTAGATACCTTAGCGAGTTTTAGTAGTCGAGGGACTGTAACTTCTGATGGTAGTAATCGCATGAAACCTAATGTATCTGCACCAGGCGTATTTGTTCGGTCTTGTATTCGAGATGGGGGATATGCCACATGGTCTGGAACCAGTATGGCAGGCCCACATGTAGCGGGTGTAGTCGCATTAATGATTGCAGCTGATCCTACTTTGGCAGGAGATGTAAATCGTATTGCAGATATATTAGAACAAAGCGCTGCACCAGCATATTCTGAAGATACTTGTGATGGAACGGCTCCTACCACCTTCCCAAATAACCAAGTCGGTTATGGTCGTGTGGATGCATTAGCCGCAGTGAATTGGGTTTTATCTTCAACAAAGAATCAAGAAATAACTTTAGGAAATGTATATCCAAATCCTTTTCAAAATGAATTGTTTATTGAAGGGGAAAACTTAAATGGAGCAGTGACTTTTCAGTTGTTCGATGCAGTTGGCCGATTAGTGTATTCAAGCCAATGGGAAGCTGTAGCTAGTCAATTGCATATTCTTGCTACCCCTAATTTAACTTCAGGTGTTTACTTCTATAAAATCCAAACGGAAGAAGGCATCCAACAAGGAAAATTATTGAATTTCTAAGCATGAATTTGACTAATGATGGTCGGGTCTTCAATGGCTTCATCATTAGCTAATAAAAAGGCTTTACTTAAAATTACAGAAAGGGTTCGATCTCCATCAAAGGGTAAAAAGATCGGATCTTTTTTCTTTTGTGAGGCATCTGGAACAATACAAAGATATTGATCATTCGGTTCCATTAAAATATTGCTACTTCGAAGATGGATTTTATAGGTTCTAATTTTTCCTTCTACGACAAGGAAGCGGCCTTGTATTGCACATTGCTTCCCGATTTTTAATCGAGGTAAAAGTTTTTGAAGCACCTCTTTTCGTGTTTCTGCGGTAGCAGTCAATTCACCAAAAGAATAAGCCGCCCAATAATCACGAATACCATCAGGCCCCGTATCTTGCCAATTTGGATCATTACCTACACTAGCAACGCCTACAAATAAATCTACATCACGAAGAATTTCAGAAAAAACAATATTGGGAATAGTGCTTAAATCTTGCGGATTAGCCGCTTGATTAAATCGTATTTGATCGGTCGCAATGTAAGTGGCATAGCCTTCTTCTTCCTCTGCCCGATTTACCCAAAAAGCCGCTTGTAAACCATGCGCTTTTAATTCTATTGTAGCTTGACCTTCATCATTATCAAAAACCACAGGAGTCGAGCGCCAACCTCTCGCTCTTGCTAAAGCTTGAAACTGTCCTTGTTTTAAAATATGCGCCGCCATGCGATTGGAATAATTATGCGTATTTCGCTCAGCATCGGTCAATAAATAAACCTCTCGGAATGCTTGCTTAATGGGTTGGATAATTTCAAAAGTAGTTAACCAATCGCGCCATTTTTGTATTTCTTCTATGGAAGAATAAATAGGATGCCATAGCCGTACTTTGGTTTTTTTATCAATCCAATCAATAGGCTCTTGATCTGCATTTACCCATTGTCCATTCCATCGAAAAGCATTGGTCAGTTGTTCGTTTTTTCTAAATTGCCAAATTAATTTTCGACTTAAAAATTGATATGCTTTATGTTTCAAATGGCCTTTCTCCCATGTAGGGTAGAGCCATTCTTTTTTTCGTAAATAATATCGATCAATTAATTTTTTCTTTTTAGAAAGAGTAGATCTTAAATTTTTATAATCGTCTCGCAATTGTTGAACTTCATCGGGTAAGGTTTGCTTTAATTTTTGCGGCAAAGATTTTAGGGTTTTACCTTCTTGCGTAAACCATTGCAGACTAAGTTGATTATTTTCTTTGAAAAAAATACCAGCTTGATAATTCCCGAGTTGACGTTGTTCAATGAGTTCCATAATCCAGAATGCCAATTTATAAAACTTTGTCTCATTTTAAAACAACTTCTCTTAGTAAAATAAAAACAACCTAATAAAAATGGTTTCTATTAGGTTGTTTGAAAAGTGTGGTTGGATTGGTTAGCGGTAAGCTAGTTTTGTAAAACACTTAACTATTATGTATCCTTTCTTTTAGTTTAGAAATGATTTCATTTAAACCATCTTGTTGATTATCCCATGAGGCAATCCCTCTATTATTACTTGGTAAAACCGCGAGTTCATTTAAGGAAGAGTTCGAAATATCCGTATCTTCCATTAAAATAGGAACGATTGGAATTCCTTTGGTATGATGCTTATGAAAAGCTACGGCTTCCACTTCTTTACAAGGTTCGGATTGCATAAAATTGGGAGTGATTAAAGCAACAATCATATCGGCATCATCTAAACGTACTCCACGACCTTGTTCGGTAGTAGTGGCATGCATATCTGATACTTTGATCTTGTGGTCGCGTTTTAAATCATCTAATTGATGATAGAATTTTTTGTACGTATTTACATCTTTTTCGGAGTAGGCAATAAATAAATTGGTAATGGATGTTTTAGTTAACATAGGCGGAGATTTTTGAATAAGGTTTCATAAATATATTCAACAATTCTAATTTAAAAATAAAGATTGGCAATTCAATGGTATTTGGGTTTTTTATATTAATTTTTATTATACTTCGTTATTTTCTATTGATTTTGTGTCTTTTAGTGAAATAATAATCCGAAATAGAGTTTCGTTTTGAGCGGAGAATAAGATTTCATCTTATTAATTCTCCCTACACTTACTTAAATTGTGAAAAAAAGAATATGAAGTATGAAAGTCGAGTCGTACTTTTTCTAGATATTTTGGGTTTTAAACAGATTATTGATAAAACTTCAAATAAGGGAATAGATCAAACACAACAAATCGATTTCTTGTATAATACCTTAATTGGAATGCGTAAACTCTTTGAAAAAGGAAAACGATATTCTGCTTCCACTCAAGTCACGCAATTTTCAGATTCGGTCGTAGTATCTTTTGTAGAAAAGGAAGAAGCCCAAGTATTTTACACCTTAGAGCGGGTACAGAAATTAATCACAGGATTGATTCTTGAAGGTTTAATTTGTAGGGGTGGAATCAGCTATGGGAAATTGATTCATACCGATCAAGTAATCTTTGGCCCTGCTTTAATCCAAGCTTATGAAATGGAATCCAATGCCGCTTTTTTCCCTAGGGTTGTCCTAGATAAAGCCATTATTGATATGGGGAAAAAATATGGTTTTAAACCTTCAGAAGACGATCAAGATGATCCTTTAATGAATATGGTAAAATTAGATACTGATGATATGTTTTATATCAACTATTTCTTAAGTAAAAAAAATAATTTAGGATTGAGAGAAGAGGAATTAGTCATTTACCTTCTTAAACTAAAAAATATTATTCAACACGGGCTTAAATTTAAAAATCCAAGTATGCGCGCAAAATACGGCTGGATGAAAAATAAGTTTAATCGAATGCTTTGGAAATTGCAAAGCAATGAAAATGACAAAATATCAGACCTTCTCAAACCCTTAAAATAGCAGCATATTTTAAAATACCCCTAGATTTCTAACGGAATAAGTGCTAGCATTCATACCCCACAAATTTGTCCGTCCCAAATAAAGACCGTATCTTAGCATCAAAGGGCTTTAGGGGTGTCCAAGTATTTGGACTGAGAAATACCCTTCGAACCTGATGCAGTTGATGCTGCCGTAGGAAAAAGCCGAAGGAACCTTTCAATTTTCTTTTCTTTAGAAAAGAATTTCCCTTGTGTATCTCTAAAGCCATAACCAAATGGTCTATGGAAGTTTTTGTAAACAATTCATTATTAACTATTGAAAAAGATTTTACGCTTTTTCAACTCTTGAGTCATCTTGGAAAAGAAAAAATTCAAGGAATGGCAGTGGCCGTTAATGATGAAGTAGTTTTGAAAAACGAATGGAATGTACGCATTCTTTGTCCTCAAGATAAAATTATTATAATTACCGCTACCGCTGGTGGCTAAAGTATTTTAGCAAATGAAAAAAACTGAACGAATTCCTACGGAGGAAACTATTTCAAGAACACCTTTTCCTAGTTCTAAAAAGATTTATGTCAAAGGAAAACTGTTTGATATCCAAGTGCCAATGAGAGAAATATCTTTAGCACCAACGACTTCTAAATTCTCTTTTGCGGAAGCGGTTGAAAATCCACCAATTACAGTATATGATACGAGTGGACCTTATACCGATCCGAATATAAAAATTGATGTTAAAAAAGGATTGCCGAGACTTCGTCAATCATGGATCTTAGAACGAAATGATGTAGAAGAACTCGACGAAATTACCTCTGAATTTGGGAAAAAACGTCTTTATGATTCAGATCTAGATCATTTGCGTTTTGAGCATATCAAAAAGCCACTACGGGCTAAAGAAGGAAAAAATGTAACCCAATTGCATTATGCAAAACAAGGAATCATTACGCCTGAAATGGAATTTATTGCTATTCGCGAAAATCAAGGAATTGATGAATGGAACGAACAACTTAAATCCCAACACCCTGGAAATTCTTTTGGTGCCAACACGCCAAAGTCTCATATTACTCCAGAATTTGTACGAGAAGAAATTGCCGCAGGAAGAGCCATTATTCCAAATAATATCAATCACCCAGAAAGTGAACCTATGATCATTGGCCGTAATTTCCTAGTGAAAATTAATGCCAATATTGGTAATTCTATTGTAACCTCAAGTATAGAGGAAGAAGTAGAAAAAACAGTTTGGGCTTGTCGATGGGGAGCCGATACCATCATGGATCTTTCTACAGGAAAAAATATTCATGAAACTAGAGAATGGGTAATCCGAAACTCTCCAGTTCCTATTGGAACAGTTCCGATTTATCAAGCTTTAGAAAAAGTAAATGGTGCCGCAGAGGATCTTACTTGGGAAATTTTTAGAGATACTTTGATCGAACAAGCAGAACAAGGGGTCGATTATTTTACCATTCATGCAGGTGTACTTTTACGGTATATTCATCTTACGGCAAAACGAGTAACGGGTATTGTTTCTCGTGGTGGTTCTATCATGGCAAAATGGTGTTTAGCCCATCATAAAGAAAGTTTCCTTTATACGCATTTTGAAGAAATTTGTGAAATAATGAAAGCCTACGATATCGCCTTCTCTTTAGGTGATGGTCTTCGTCCAGGATCTATAGCAGATGCCAATGATGAAGCTCAATTTGCAGAATTGGAAACCCTAGGTGAATTGACTAAAATTGCTTGGAAACACGATGTACAGGTAATGATCGAAGGTCCAGGACATGTGCCAATGCAATTGATTAAAGAAAATATGGAGAAGCAATTGAAAGAATGTAACGAAGCGCCTTTTTATACCTTAGGCCCTTTAACTACAGATATTGCTCCAGGCTATGATCACATCACTTCCGCTATTGGAGCAGCAATGATTGGTTGGTTTGGAACGGCGATGCTTTGTTATGTAACGCCTAAAGAACATTTAGGATTACCGAATAAAGAAGATGTAAAGGTGGGAGTGATTACCTACAAAATTGCCGCACATGCAGCTGATCTTGCCAAAGGACATCCAGGAGCACAAGTACGTGATGATGCATTGAGCAAAGCAAGATTTGAATTCCGTTGGAATGATCAATTCAATTTATCTTTAGATCCAGTGACGGCGAAGTCTTACCATGATGAAACATTACCTAAAGAAAATGCGAAAATTGCACACTTCTGTTCGATGTGTGGTCCTAAGTTTTGTTCGATGAAAATCACCCAAGACATTCGAGAGTATGCGAAAGAAAAAGAGATGAAAGAGGAAGAAGCTTTGGCAGAAGGTATGAAAGAAAAGTCAAAAGAATTTGTAGACAAAGGTTCTCAAATTTATCATTAATTGAAAACGGTTTTAAGCATTGCAGGTTTTGATCCTTCTAGTGGAGCGGGTATTACTTCTGATATAAAAACTTTTGAAAATCATCAAGTTTATGGCTTAGGTGTGTGTACCGCAATAACCGTTCAAAATGATATATCGTTTGAACGCATCAGCTGGACAAACTTAGCATTAATCCTTGACCAATTACGTATTTTATTTGATCGTTTTGATATTGGTTTTGTAAAAATTGGTATTATTGAAAACCTTCAAATCTTAAGCGAAGTTATCAATTTTCTAAAAGCGAAGAATCCGCATATTTGCATTGTTTGGGACCCCATAATTAAAAGTAGTACAGGTTTTGTTTTTCAAGAAAAAGATCAAGCCCATCGTTTAAGCGCATTGCTTAATAATTGTACATTAATTACTCCGAACTTTGACGAATGGTCCGCTTGGTTTTTACCCATAGAAAATGAAATAAAAACCAATGTTTTAATTAAAGGAGGTCACCGGGAAGGTGCAAATGTAATGGATGAACTGAGGACAAAGGAAGGGGTGTTTTTTTTCGAAAAAAAACGATTGAAAAACAGTAAACACGGAACAGGATGCGTGCTTTCTTCTTCAATCCTTGCACAGCTCGCTTTAGGAAATAATCTAAATATGGCTTGTGAAAAAGCAGGAAATTATATTCACCAATTTATTAATAGTAATGATAGTTTATTAGGTCAACATGTTCAATAAATCATCCATAGCTTCTTTGCATTATCTAACACAAGATCATCCTAGTTTTTCCTGTTTGGAATTAGTGGAGCGAGCTTGTCAAGCAGGAGTGAAATGGGTGCAATTGAGGATAAAAAATAAACCCGAAGAGGAAGTGTTGGCTGAAGCAATTGCGGTAAAAAAGATTACCGACAAATACGAAGTACAATTAGTCATTAATGATTTTGTAAAGGTAGCACAAGCAGTAAAAGCAGATGGCGTGCATTTGGGGAAAACAGATATGTGCCCTAATTTGGCTCGTGCTATTCTTGGCCCAGAAATGATCATTGGCGGCACCGCAAATACTTGGGAAGATGTTAAAGTACTAGCAAGGAAAGGAGTCGATTATATTGGCTTAGGTCCTTTTCAATTTACCTTGACAAAAGAAAACTTAAGCCCTGTATTGGGCTTAGACGGATACCAGAAGATGATTAAAAAAATGGAAGAGGAAAAGATATTTCTTCCTATAATCGCAATAGGAGGAATTCAAGTCAGTGATGTAGACGGGATTTTAAATCAAGGAGTTTATGGCGTAGCATTAGCAGGAACAATAAACTTTGCTGATGATCCTAAAGAAATAGTAAATCAGATTTTTGCAAGAATAGTGGCCTCAAAATTTCGAAACAATGAAAGATAATACCACCGATTATTTAAAAATAGGAGATAAAACATTTCAGTCTCGATTGTTTACTGGAACTGGAAAATTTAGCTCTAGTGAGGTGATGAAAGAAGCCCTCCTCGCTTCGGGTTCAGAATTGGTAACGGTTGCATTGAAACGTGTAGACATGCATGATCAATCGGATGATATTTTACCTTATCTAAACCATGAACAGTTTAATTTATTACCCAATACTTCAGGAGTGCGTAATGCTAAAGAAGCGGTTTTTGCTGCTCAATTAGCTAGAGAAGCGCTAGAAACGAATTGGTTAAAATTAGAGATTCATCCCGATCCGAAATATTTAATGCCCGATCCAATTGAAACGCTTAAAGCTACTGAAGAGTTGGCTAAATTAGGCTTTATCGTTTTGCCTTATATTCATGCCGATCCAGTATTGTGTAAACGTCTAGAAGAAGTGGGAACCGCAGCCGTGATGCCATTAGGAGCGCCTATTGGAAGTAACATGGGATTGGCTACCAAAGCTTTTTTACAAATTATTGTTCAACAAAGTAATGTGCCGGTTATTGTTGATGCAGGATTGGGTGCACCATCACATGCCGCCGCAGCTATGGAACTTGGTGTAGATGCGGTTTTAGTGAATACTGCAATTGCGGTTTCAGGTGATCCTGTCGCAATGGGTGAAGCATTTAAATGGGCAGTAGAAGCTGGAAGAAAAGCGTTTTTAGCAAAGCTAGGAGCGGTTTCTTTAGAAGCGAATGCAAGTAGTCCATTAACCGCTTTTTTAGATGCATAAAGAAGGAAATTATGTTTGCAGATATATTTGATCAATACGATTGGGAAGAAGTAAAAGCGAGTATCTATGCGAAAACAGCCATAGATGTAGAGCGTGCATTGACCAAAACTACACGTAGAGATATTGAAGACTTTAAGGCATTGGTTTCTCCTGCGGCAGCAGATTATCTAGAACCTATGGCGCAACTAAGTAGACAACTCACCTTAAAGCGGTTTGGAAAAACGATTCAACTTTTTGCGCCCATGTATTTATCCAATGAGTGTCAAAATATTTGTACCTATTGTGGCTTTAGTTTAGATAATAAAATTGCCCGTTCTACACTTAATGGCACACAAATTTTGCAAGAAGTTTTAGCGATTAAAAAATTAGGGTTTGATCATGTATTATTGGTCACAGGAGAAGCCAACAAAACCGTAGGGCTTGATTATTTTGAAAAAGCATTAAAAATTATCCGACCTCATTTCTCTCATATTTCTATGGAAGTGCAGCCTTTGGATCAATCGGAATATGAACAACTTATTGCAGGAGGTTTAAATACCGTTTTAGTGTATCAAGAAACCTATCATAAAGCAGATTATAAAAAGCATCATCCCAAAGGGAAAAAATCGAATTTTTATTATCGATTAAACACACCCGATCGAATTGGTGCGGCAGGTATTCATAAAATAGGTTTAGGCGTTTTAATAGGATTAGAAGATTGGAGAACAGATAGTTTTTTTAATGCGCTTCATTTAAATTACCTCGAACAAAAATATTGGAAAAGTCGATTTTCCATTTCTTTTCCTCGTTTAAGACCCGCGGAAGGATTTTTAGAACCTAAAGTGATTATGTCAGAAAAAGAATTGGTGCAATTGATTTGTGCCTATCGAATCTTTAATGAAGAAGTAGAACTTTCTCTATCAACACGGGAGCGCAATGCATTCAGAGATCATGCGATTCATCTTGGAATTAATACGTTAAGCGCAGGATCAAAAACTAATCCTGGAGGATATGAGGTAAACCCAGAAACCTTAGAACAATTTGAAATAGACGATACAAGAAGTCCAGAAGAGTTTGCAAAAATAATCAAGAAAGCTGGATATGAAGTGGTATGGAAAGATTGGGATATGGCTTATGATCAATCGGAACTAAAGACCTCTTCATAAACCTTTTGACATTTTTCAAATGCATGAATAGGAGCGGGGTGTTGCCAAATACTACCCAGCAAGGCGACGCCAGAAAAACCAATTTCTTTGGCTAATTTTATCTTAGATTCTTCCATTCCTCCAAGTGCAATAGTTGATGTAGTTAGCTCAGGTAAACTTGTTTTTAATTGATCTAAAGAAAAGGCTGAAGCGTAATTAGGTTTAGAAATACTATTAAAAATGGGACTTAAAAATGCATAGTTTAAAGAAGGTAGATATTCATTTATCGCTTCAATTTGATGAAACGCAGCCGATATGATTTGCTGATTTCCTTGATAGGTCTTTTTCGTTTTTTCGGTTAAATGAATACCTTTAAGCGGAAAATCATGGGCTAATTTATAATGTTGATGTAGCACGATGTTAGGATAATAAATTGGATTAATATCCTTTAGGTAAAGGCGGGTTTCTTCTAGACTAAAATTAGGTTTTCTTAAATGAAAATAATTTAAACCCATTTCGAATAAATTATTCAAAATCGTTAATTCATTATCTAATTGATCTGGGCTAGAAAGTAAAATTAACATGGATAAATAAAATTGGTCTGAAATTAGCGTTAAAGTAATCAATTAATCACAACTTCTTCAAATCAAATTAAATGAAAAAGTTTTTGCTCTTATGTTTATTGTGCTTTCTTTTTGTAGGATTAAAAGCCCAAACAACAATCCAAGCTAAAGTAGTCGATACGAATGGATTGATTCATCTCTATGCGGTGAAAGATCATTTTTCTATGTCTAAACAAATTATTGGGATAATTCCAATAGATGAGCAAGGAGAATTTTTTGTCAACTTACCTTTGGTTACCCGTCCTCAACGCATTGAAATCCATACCGAATTGTATAAGAAATATTTATTTGTAGAGCCCAATGGTAAATATGAAATTGTGATGCGAGACACTTTGGGCGCTCGATTAGATGTAATTGAAGAACCAGAAAGTAAAAGCAATTTTTTAATTAAGGAAGCAACAGAAATGTATACTACCTTTTATCAAAAGTGTAAAGGAGAAAATGGGTTAAATCGCGAAATGTATTTTGAGCAACTACCCGAATTTATTACCGCCTTAGAAAACAAATTTGAAGGAAAAGGAAATGCATATTTTCAGCGATTGATTAATAGCTATATCGGCCAACGAAAAATTGAATTATGGATTCGTACAAACAAACCGAATAAGGCAGATAAATTGGCACTCGATCTCATTAATTCGATGCCTGTAAATTATCAAGAGACAGGTTATGTGCAGATGATTCGATTTTTTCATAAAACACGGCTGAATAAATTTGGGTTAACACCTACTCGACGTTTTGGCATTATGCTTTCGGCTGCCGATGTACATCAAAATGATACACTTAAAGAATTAGCTATTTTAGACGCTTATGTAAATGCGATTCGGTTTCGGTGGGTAGATCGTTCTTTTTTATTAGAAAAACTATCCGAATTGTCGAAAGGATTTAGATTGGAAGATACTCAACAAATGGCGCAACGCATTGTGAAAAAATATAGTCAATTAATTGTAGGAGATCCATTGCCTAAAATGAGCTTCGAAACCGTAACGGGAGATTCCGTATCCTGGAGTGATTTTGAAGGAAAATTAGTCTATCTTGATTGTTTTGGCACTTGGTGCGCACCTTGTGTACAAGAGATGAAAGAGATGCCACCTATAGTCGAAAAGTTTAAGGATAAGGTGCATTTTGTCGCGCTTTCATTTAATGACACAAAGGAAGAATTGCGAAATTATGTAAAGCTGAATGAATACGATTGGCCCTTTTTGTTTGGAGGTATTAATGAAGCCGCAAAAAATAGCCTTCAGATTACTTCTTTTCCCACCTATATATTGTTAAATGAACGAGGAGAAATTCTAGATTATCCAGCGAAAAGGCCAAGAGACCCTAATTTTGAGAAGTATTTAAAACGTTTCATTGAAAATGAAAAAGTTGATTAATTGGTCTTCCTTTTAATATGGCATTAATGTTGCATAATATGAATTAAGAAATCATTATGGATAAAATAATTGATTGATAAAGACGTTTTCATTTTATGTGTATGCGACAAATTATTTTAATTTTATTATTGTTTTTGGGAGGGAGTCAAATACTTTCTAGCCAAGTGCAAACCTTGGTTTTTGGAAAAATTATTGATCCAATCACAGATAATGTGGAGACGAGGTTTTTGGTAGATCCTATATCTGCCCAACAAAAAGTCAGTCAAACTATATTAGATGCCGATGGTAGTTTTTTAATTGTATTAAATTTTGATTCTGCTCGTTTTGTAGACTTAATACATGGTAAAGAAAAAACGCGCTTATTTATTATTCCCGGTCAGGAATACCATTTAAGCTTTGAAGGTAAAGCGTTAATAAAAAGCCTTAAAACCCAAGATAGGGATAATCAATTTTTGCAAGAATTTCAAGAAGAAATAGGTTGGGCGTTTTATGATAATTCTATTCATGGCATGCCCGCTTTATTGACACCTAGAACCATGTACAATCAATTAAAACCTTTAGGATGGAATGCACGATTTATTTGGCTAGATAATGAAAGAAGACAAGTAAATCACTATTTGAGAATGCATCCCAAAATAGCTACCATTAGCCCAGACTTGTCTAAGCATTTATTGGATTATGTGAAGTTTCAAATGCTTAGTGTACAGCTTCGATTTATACAACCCGATTCGTTATCTAATCAATTATCTACCCAGTTTTATGATGAATTGAAAAAGGTAAATTTGACCACATTGGGAAATTCGAATTTAGGATATTATCAAATGTTTCTTGATGAATATGCCTGGTTTCAATTAGAAAATAATTCGAAAGGAGTCGATTACTTTGAAGATTGGAAGGCCTTTTATGATTTAGTAGAGACGGAGCTAACGGAAGTAAATCCAGCAGTCATAGATATTATATTAGGAAGACTTTTATATCGAAATTTAAATCCTAAAAAAGCGCAAGCTATTGCCCCGTATCTCGATAAATACTTAAAACGAAATCAATCAGATGCCAATGCACAGGCCGTTTTGAATCGCTATCAATTGGCAGCGAAATATGCAGACGGTACCTCTGCACCTGATTTTACATTGAGAGATTTAAGTGGAAACGAAGTGAAACTCTCGGACCTTAAAGGGAAAATAGTTTACCTTAGTTTTTGGGCTTCTTGGTGTAGTCGATGTATCGAAGAAATGTCTGCCGCAAAAGAAAATAGAGCAAAGCTTATGAAGGAAGACGATTTGGTTTTTCTTTATGTAAGTATTGATGATAAAGAATCGACTTGGAAAAATCATTATATGGTACCACTTACTTCAGGAAAGCATCTTTATGCACCTGGGGCAAAATCTAAAGTAGCCAAAGATTATGGACTTTTGAGTTTGCCTAGATACTTTTTAATCGATAAAAATGGTAAATTTGTAAGTAAATTCCCCAAAAGTAGTGAACCTGCGTTTATTGATTTTATTCAAGCAGAATTAAATAAATAAGTACTAGGACAAAATAAATGATATTTCCATTCATTAAGTATTGATTTTTTTGTCCTTATAATTAACACTTTTTAAACCTAATTTTTAGAATATTATGAAATTATTGCCCGCATCTATTGGTTTGTTTCTTCTTTTAAGCCTAATGAGTTTTTCTACCTTATTTCATGGTGGATGGGATTTAAAAAAAGATAAAAACGGAATTAAAGTATATACTCGAAGTGTGGAAGGGTATAAACTAAAAGAATTTAAAGGAGTGGTTCGGATTAAAACGACTATGGCTCAGGCAAAATCTGTTTTAATGCGCATTAGTTCTTATACCACTTGGCAGCATAATGTAAGTACCGCAAAAATTGTTGGTGACAAAACAAGCGATCAATTTTATGCTTATGTAGTAACCAACGCACCTTGGCCCGTTTCTGATCGAGAAGTAGTGGTGAAAAACGATATTGAAAAAGGAACGGATGGATCGGTTACTTTTCATATGAATGCCGTAACGGGAAAAGGCCCACAAAATACTGGAAATGTAACCATGACTTATATGAAAGGATTTTGGAAATTGACTCCAATGGGAGATGGAACTGTTGAAGTCATTCAACAAGTACATGCAGATCCTGCAGGAAATATTCCAGATTGGTTATCTAATTCGGCAGTGGTGGATACTCCATACAAAACCTTGTATAACTTAAAACAGAAACTAGAGTAAAATTTTTAAAAGAAAATATAAATGATGGGCCTGAGTAAAATCAGGCCTTTTTATTTAAACGAATGTTTAAATAATGAGCAAAGGCTACAGAGAAAGCACCAATAGAAATAATCAAAGTACCTAAAATACTATGACCAAATAAATGCCCTAAAAAGATAAGCGCAAATCCAAAAATTACAAAGAGGAGTGGATGAATTTGACCGTGTAACTTCAAATAATTGGGAAGGATAGAACAAATGGCTACCACAAGGCCAAGACCAATTACTGTCATCTCAATGGCAGGATTAGCTAAAAAACTAAATCCAGAAAAGGCGCCTACAGATAAAATAACGGGCAAAGAAAGGCAATGAATGGCGCATAATATTGAAATGCTCATTCCTGCTAAATCCAACTTTTGTCTTAAATATTCCATATTGTTTATTGCAACTCTATTGCAAATATACAGATTATATCTGTAATTGCAACTCTATTGCAGATAGTTTTTTATGGATTAATATAAAAAATGAAATTCTAATATTACCTTTAGCTATTAAGTAGATGGACGAAAATAATCCTAGAATTAGGTTTCCACTATTTCTGGCCGTCGACTACGAAAAAACAAAATGTATGGACACCATTATTTATCCGTTGGTATATTATAAACTCAACGACGAATCTTACCTTGGAATCCTTGTAGGAACAGACTATCAGGCAGTAGATAAAGATATTAAAGGAATGAAATCGACCTTATCGGAATATCTTTTAAAGCAATATAAAAAGTTTGATGATTATACCTATATGGCCATCAAAGAACCTCGGTTAAAAGTAGTGGAGATTAAAATTCGTCCAACCTATAGGGAGAAGGGAGGATCATATCCGCTTTCTTATTCGCTTAAGGTACCGATCACTGTTGTTTATGGATCGAATCAACGGGGATATTATGAATGCCATATGCCCTTTTTCAACCAAAGTTTTTATTATTATAATTCAAGAGAATTTAATTCTTTAGTTAATCATTTTGCAACAAATATATTAAACAATTTAAGTCCAGAAGAATTGAATCGTTTAATGACTCATCCTACACCTGAACTTGATCAGGTGACACTTCGAGTTAATTTTAAAAGAGATTATCATAATTTTAGAAAATACAAACCAACTTACCAAACGCTAGCAAGGTTGGCCGATCAATATCCGCATTCTAAATCTGTTCGAAAACAAACCAATGCATTTCCTGAAGCTGCCTGGGAACTAGAACATAAAGTAGAAGACTTAGTTGAAAAGCTAACTAAAGTGCGTACTAGTGTACTTATTGTAGGAAACCGTGGTGTAGGTAAAAGTTCAGTGCTTAAACAAGCAATTAAGAAAATTTCAGCAGATGTTCGAAAAAAGAAACTAGAACTAACCTTTTGGCAAATTATGCCACAACGGATTACTGCTGCGTCTAAATATCTAGGTGAATGGCAAGAAACCTGTGAAAAATTAGTGGATGATTTAGAATCGGCTAATGGTATTTTATGGGTTGTTGACTTTGTCCGACTTTTACAAATAGGAGGGGAAGGGCCAGAAGACAGTGTAGCTGCTTTTTTAAATTCATTTCTTTTACAAAATAAAATGAAAATCGTTGGCGAGGTGACGCCTCAAGAATTGGAAAGTATAAAGCGATTATTGCCAGGCTTTGTAGAAAATTTCCAATTGATCACCATTGAGGAATTGCCTGAAGATAAAATTCAAGGGATATTGGATAAAATTGCCGCTTTTTCTGAAAAGAATCTTAAGGTGGAAATGGGGAAAGATGCGCTCAATTTTGCTTACCGTCTTTTACTACGCTACTATCCTTATGAAAGCTTTCCTGGAAAGGGGGTGAAGTTTTTGGCTAAATGCGTAAGTGAAGCCAAACTAAATATATCCTCTCGTATTGAAAAATCGGATGTGATTGAGCATTTTGTCAATCAAAGTGGGATGCCAGAATTATTTTTGAGAGATGATCTTTTATTAGATACCAAAGATCTAAACCAATACTTTGTAGATCGAATTATTGGTCAAACGAGTGCAGTTGACCAGATGACTTCTGTGGTCAAGGTATTTAAAGCAGGTTTGAATAATCCGAATAAACCAATTTCTACATTGATTTTTGCTGGGCCTACAGGCGTTGGAAAAACAGCGAGTGCGAAAGCATTGGCTGATTACTTTTTCGGAAAAGGACAAAAACGATCGCCTTTAGTCCGAATTGATATGAGTGAATTTCAACATCCTTCTCAAATTGCTCGATTTATAGGATCGGGTAGGGAAGTAGGTCAATTGGTACAAGAAATTCGAGAACGTCCATTTTCGGTTTTATTATTAGACGAAGTCGAAAAAGCAGATCCTTCCATTTTTGATGCCTTGCTTACGGTATTAGATGAAGGCGTGCTTGTAGATACTTTTGGACGAATTACCAATTTTAGAAATACCATTATTATCTTGACCACTAACCTAGGAGCTTCAAATCGAAAATCTATTGGTTTTGGAGGAGACGATGGGGGAAGTTATGAATCAGCTATCGCTTCCCATTTTCGACCAGAATTCGTTAATCGAATTGATGGCGTGGTAATGTTCAATGCATTAAATGCAAAAAATATTGAAGCGATTACTCGAAAAGAGTTGAAAGATTTAACTAAGAGAGAAGGATTCATAAAACGAGAAATTCAACTTCAGTTTTCCGATGCGCTTATTCAGTTTTTATCGAGTGTAGGCTTTGATGAACGATATGGCGCACGGCCCTTACAACGAGCTATTGAATATGAAGTTGTTGCTCCTTTAGCTAAATGGTTGTTGGCACATAACGAATTAAAAAATTGTACGCTTCATATTGATTATAAAAAAGAATTGCTCATCAAAAAAAATAAATAACTCCAATGGCCTCATCTTATGTTAGAAATTTAGAAATGGCACCGAAGCAATTGGTAAGCAAAGAAGGCCTAACTTTAGGTTGTTTTAAATCACCCGTTCGTAAGGCCAATTTAATGGAGGTGGTTCGACCTTATGCTCGGCCCATTCCCTATTTTCTTCAAAAAATGCAACTTAGAGAATGGCAAGCTTTTCAAGTATTTAATGGGCAATATTTTATTATGTCAGCCATTTATAATGCAAAAAAAATGGCCTTGGTTCAGTTTATTGTTTATGATATAAAGAGTCAAAAAAAATGGCGGTATGAGAAGAAGGTCGCTCCATTTTCCTTACAAGTACCGAATAGTTTATACAATACAAAATGCCGATACCAACACAAAGATTTTACCTTTGAAGTATGGCATGATTTAGATAAGAATCGTCTAGAAATGGAGGTAGATATCAAAGCCTCTAAAAAATTGCCAGCCTTAAAAGCTCATTTATTGGGTTTACACGATACTCAAAAATTTGAACCTTCAGTAGTTAGTATGCCATTTAAAGGAAATCAGAGTATGTACTCGCATAAATGTCAAATGCCTGTAGAAGGAAAAATAGAATTGGATGGTAATCCCATCTTGTTTAAGCATGAAAATTCAAGTCTTATTATAGACGATCATAAAGGATATTATCCTTTTCCAACCCGCTACGATTGGGTTACAGGAATGGGATTTACGCCTTCAAATCAGCGAATTGGTTTTAATTTTACTGCGAACCAAGTTGAAAATCCAGAAAAATATAATGAAAATGTCCTTTGGGTGGATGGAAAAATTTATCCACTTCCTCCTATTGAAGTTACCCGTCCCAATGGCTATAAAGGAGATTGGATAATAAAAGATGCATATGGGCAAATAGATCTTATATTTCATCCCGTAATACATAATGCTGTTGATATCAATTTGTTATTGTTTCGAAGTAAATATCAAGGACCCTATGGTTTTTTTACAGGAAAAATAATTGACCAAAATCAACATACATGGTCTATTGATCAAATTTTTGGAATGGGAGAAGACTTTTATCTCCGAATCTGAGTTTTAAAAAAAAATGCTCGCCCAAAGGATTAAAACTTGGAATACTTTTTGTAAATTAGAGAAGAACGGTCATTAAATTGACAACCAATTCACTCCTAAAGTTTTGAAGATAGAAATGTCTTTAAAGTGCTCTTTGAGCATCAATATAACCTACCAAATAAATGTATACGAAACCTTTTCGTAAAGCAATGCTATTGTAATGCTTTATGGAACCCTTTTTTACCTAAAATAAAAATTATGACCAAAGGATCTACATTAACCTTTTTCCTCTTTTTCTTTTCTTTCTATTTGTCTGCCCAAACCATTACGGGTTCGGTCACTTATACCGAGACAACGATTTCTTCTTTTGATGCGGTTAATCCAATTCTAACTGTAGCAGATGCTTCTGGATTTGTTCCTGGAGACGAGGTATTAATCATTCAAATGCAAGGCGCAGATTTAGTTACTACTGATGGAGCAACGTATGGTAGTGTTTCCAATTATGATGGTGCAGGAAGTTATGAACTTGGGGTGATTTGTGAGGTTGCAGGAAATGACATTACTTTAGATTATTTTGTAGAAAATACATATTCTACCACTTCTACTGTACGATTAATCAAAGTGCCTGTATACGAAGACGTAACGATTACTGGAACCTTAACCACCGATGCTTGGGATGGGACCACTGGCGGGGTTTTAATAGTAAAGGCTGAAGATGCCATTACTTTATTAGGAGATATCAATATGGATGGTAAAGGATTTCGAGGAGGAACTTATACCAATTCAACGATTACTTGTCAATGGTTTAATACCTATCTAGAATATGCCTATACTTCATCTGATGTAGCAGGTAGAAAAGGAGAAGGTATTGCTGAGATTGATGCCAATCATACGCATGGAAAAGGTGCATGGGCCAATGGCGGCGGCGGAGGTAATGATCATAATTCAGGTGGTGCTGGTGGATCAAATACTTCTGTAGGTGGTCTTGGTGGCTTTACGGATAAACTTGGTCTTTTTGATTGTAAAGGCGCAAATTATGGAATTAATGGTTATGCTTTAAATACTACCGATCGTTTGTTTTTAGGTGGCGGCGGTGGTGCAGGTCATGGTAATAATAATCAAGGTACTTCTGGTACTGCGGGGGGAGGAATTATTATTCTTATTGCAAAAAGTTTATTGACTACCTCTGCGCATATTAGTGCTGATGGTAAAGATGCCCTAAATACTTCTTATGGAGACAATGACCCTGGAGGAGATGCAGCAGGTGGCGGTGGAGCTGGAGGATCTATTTATATAGATGTTACCAGTTTTCTAGGTAACTTTAGTATAAATGCTAAAGGTGGAAATGGGGGAAGTGTAGTACATTCTGAACAATTACCTGATCCAGATTGCTGGGGCCCAGGTGGTGGCGGAAGTGGTGGAGTTATTAAATTTAAAAATACAATTGGAGCAGGAGTTACTACGGATATTACAGGTGGAACGAATGGGATAAACACAACGATTGGAGATGGTGTTTCTTCTTGTAATGGATCGGCTTCTGGAGCTACCGCTGGTGCTTTAGGGAGCGTACTTGCTAGTCAAGGAGATATACTAGCAGGAACTACAGATTACACGGGTTGTGATATTCCGCTTCCTATTGAATTAAATTATTTCTCCGCAGCATTGATTAATAAAGAAGTCTTGTTGACTTGGGAAACTCAGGTAGAAATTAATAATGATTTTTTCACTTTAGAACGAAGTAAAGATGGTGTGCAATTTGAAGAACTTACTAAAGTGGCTGGTGCAGGAAACTCTTCTGAAATTAATAATTATTCTTATCGACATACGAGCCCTTGGTTAGGAACTTCTTATTATCGGTTAAAGCAAACAGATTTTGACGGACAAGTTTCTTATTCTAAAATAGCACCTATCTACTTAGCAACTCCAATTGATGTGCTTTCTGTTTTTCCAAATCCAACAAAAGGAAATGCTGTTACTGTAGCAATTCAATCTACTGAAAACTCAGAAATTCAAGTCGCATTGTTTTCTGTATTAGGACAAAAAATGAAGCACTATGATCTTAGCTTATCAGAAGGAATTAACAATATTGATTTACCAATTAATGGTATAGCTTCAGGAGTTTATCTTTTAACAATAAGAAATGAAAATACACACTATACGCAAAAACTAGTAGTGGAAAAATAAACCAATTTGCATAACCAAATGAAACCCGGTTATGAAGGGGATTGACTTTAGTCAATCCCCATTTTTTTTGGAATTTGTTTAAGTAGTAACACCGACGAGGATCGAACTCGCATTGTCAATAAAGACACTAGATTGAAAGTCTAGTTGCTTAACCAGTTTGCATACGGTGTCAATTTGGGCAGCCCGTAGGAGGATCGAACTCCTGTCCCAGGATAGAAAGTCCCGTGTCATAGCCACTAGACCAACGGGCCAAATTTAACCCTTGGACTGCATCACGTCAATAAAAATAAATAGGAAAATAAAAGGGAACGCGCGCAGTCT
Organism: Saprospiraceae bacterium; assembly: GCA_020629935.1. Classification (GTDB taxonomy): domain Bacteria; phylum Bacteroidota; class Bacteroidia; order Chitinophagales; family Saprospiraceae; genus JAHDCJ01. Next base: position 28,502 of record JAHDCJ010000021.1, read on the forward strand.
ATCGCTCTCGTTCGGATTCAGCAGAGGATATCCGACAAGGACGAGCTTCAGCCTCGCACTCTGCTGGCAAAGAATGGCTGCCGGCACTTGTAGTGATATTTAAAATTAAGAATAACATGCTGATATTTTTTGAATTTTAGAAAAAGCGTCATTGCTTTATTCAGACATCTAATACAACGTGTCATTTAATTTGAAAAGTTCCCGAGTGCTATTTTTTTATAAATTTTTGAGTAAGGTGGTTGCCTCTGGATAGCCCGGATTGAGCTTCAATGCTAAGCGCAATTGTTTTTTTACTTCGTCCTTGTTATGCACAAAAGACTGGATAAATTTTGCATACTCAAAATGCATAGAAGCATCATTAGGTTTCGCTTCTAAGTACTTGATAAAGTAGAGGTTGATGGTTCCGAAATCATTGAAATAATTAGCCAAAAGGTAGCGCATTTTTTCGAAAATGTTTCGATCGCCTGGGGTCGCTTCTAAGGCATCTAAATAAAAATTTCGGGCTAATTCAAAATTTTGTAATCCTTCGGCATAAAGTTGCCCAAGTGTAGAAGAAAGTAGCGCTAAATCAGATCCTTCATGATGCTCGATTCCAGTTTGTAGCGTGCGTACTGCATCATATAATTTTTGATCTTCTTTCCATTGAATAAGACTTAAATATTTTAGTGCCTGCGCATTATAAGTATCCATGCTCATGACAATATCAATGAGTTGTCGACATCGATCAAAATCTTTTAAATGCTGGAAATGAATATGTGTAAGCTTATTATAAGTAGAAACGGAGTCAGGAGCAAATTCTATAATTTTTTCTAAAATACTAATCGCATCTACAGGTTTATTATAATGAAGGAGTTGAATATCCGCCAATGCTTTCAAAGATTCTACGTGTTCTGGACAAGCTTCAATGGCTTGATTGAAACAAAATTTAGCCGATTCATATTCTTGATGAACAGAGAGGTAAAGGGTTCCTAATAAATATTGAGCTTCAAAATATTGAGCTTGATTATCCACGATCATTTCCAACATTTCTATTCCTTTTTCGGTTTGATTGAGTCGAATAAGGTTTTGGGCTAAATCAAAATAGCGATCAATGAATAAATTGCTTTTAGCAATTAAAGGGCCTACTTCCGTTTGTATTTTTTCAAATTTTCTTAAATGAAGGGTTAAGGTTTTATCAAATTGATCCATACCTACCGTTTCTTCTTTTTCAAGAAAACTAAAGATTCCCATACCTTCTTTCAATCGGCGGTCTTCTTTTAACGTAATCAAATCTTGCGTAATAATGTGTGCACGCATAGCAATTTCTTCTTCTTTAGAAAGCTCGCGAAGTAAGATTAATTGGATGACTAATTCTTTGCCAAAATCTTGATTAGCCTCAATTAAATCTAGACCTAGACTTAGTTTTTCTAAATCATTGCTTAGAAGTAAATTTGATAAATTTTGTATTTCTTCAGTATTTAAAGTCATAGTGGATAGCCTAAAGTCTAGGTTAAATGAAGTACTAAGGTAGGTTTATTCTAATGGAAAATTAAATTAAATTTTAAAAAGTCCAAGGATAACCTAATTCTTGTATTAAACGCTCGTAAATCTTGGTAAATTGCTTATGCTGTTTAATGAAAAATTCATAGGTCGATCTTTCCTTATCAAAGCGCACTCTATAGGGTTGCACAAATTTTCTTTTCGTACTTGCATTTGCCCCTTTAAAATTGAGTACACCAAGAAATTGATAGCCAATGTCTTCTGTATTCCAGAGATTTGCGGTTTTTAGAAGATCACCTGAAATATGACGAATCTTTGGATTTTCATGCATTCTGAATAAGAGGACTAAGGGAATACGTAAGTGATCTATTAAATGATCTGATCCTTTAATAATTTCAAAGGCAACCAAAAGGTTTTCCTCAATTGGACTAAATAGTAAATCGACTATTTTTTGTACATCTGCTGTCGAAAATTTTGTCATTCATTTAGATGTTCAGAAACAAATCAAAATTAATTTTCAAGGTAATGATTTCAGTAGTTTTTTTAATAACTTACTCAAATAAAATTCCATTTTTTATCCTTATCTAAAAGAAAAATCACAAATTACTCTTAATTTTGCACGATGCATGATATCGAACCTTATTTTCGTTGGAGAGAGGAATATACAGCAGAAGAAGACGCTAAATCGCCTTTTTATAAGCGTACATATAGCGAATTTCAGTATTCCAATAAGGTGTATAATTATTTTATCCATCCACAATGGGATAATATAGGCTCGTTGACCTTGTATGTGAAAATATTATTTGTACATTATGACAAAAGTTATGCAATTATAGAATTGATAGGGGAATGGAACGATAGTTTGTATAATGACATTATGTTCTTAAAACGAGAAGTGATTGATTATTTGATTCGAGAAGGTATTTCTAAATTTATTTTATTAGGAGAACACGTATTAAATTTCCATGCTTCAGATAATTGTTATTATGAAGAATGGGCTGAAGAGGTTAGAGAAGAAGGAGGTTGGGTCGCATTCGTTAACTTTAGACCGCATGTTATTGAAGAAATGGCCAATGAGCAAATACAATTTTATGTCCACTTTGATGAACCCTTAAATAACATCAATTGGAGGAAACTAAAACCCGATCTTTTACAAGAATCGGTCAATCATTTAATCTCTAATCCAACAATTCACAAAATGGATGGGATTTAGAAAAATAAACATATGCATCAATCTGGTTTTGTAAGTATCATAGGTAGACCCAACGTAGGTAAATCCACATTAATGAATGCGATTGTAGGCGAGCGAATGTCGATTATTACAAGCAAACCACAAACGACTCGCCATCGAATTTTGGGTATTGTAAGTGATGAAAATTATCAAATTGTATTTTCAGATACACCCGGTATAATACAAGATCCTTCTTATAAAATGCATGCTTCGATGAATCGATTTGTGAATACCACTTTCGAAGATTCGGATATCATGATCTTTATTACCGATATTTATGATAAATATGAAGATGATGACCCTGTAATAACTCGTTTAAATCAAGTCGGAGTTCCTGTTATTTTGGTAATTAATAAAATAGACATTGCGGATAAAGAGCGTTTACAAGAGACGAAAGATTTATGGGAATCACGAGTTGTTTTTAACGCTACTTTTTTAATTTCAGCTTTAGAAAAAATAAATACAGAAGAACTCATCCAGCATATCATCAAGTCTTTGCCAGAAGGCCCCGTTTATTATCCTAAAGATCAACTCACGGATCGACCCGAACGATTTTTTGTTTCTGAAATCATCCGAGAAAAAATTCTTTTAAATTATAGACAAGAAATACCTTACTCTTGTGAAGTTGTGGTAGAGTCATTTAAAGAAGATCCTGATCGCCCGCTCATTCGAATTGCAGCCTTTATTTATGTTTCAAGAAATACACAAAAATCAATCATCATTGGAAAAAATGGCGCTGCAATTAAAAAACTTGGAATAGAAGCTAGAAAAGACCTTGAAGTCTTTTTGGAGAAACAAATTTATTTAGAATTAAGAGTGAAAGTTAGAGATAATTGGAGAGATGATGATCGTATGCTAAAATATTTTGGTTATTAGAGCTTATTTAAAATTGGCATTGGGCATAAAAGCACTTATTTAGTTATGCAAAACAATTACTAATTGTTAAAATAATGTGCCCAATGTATGAACAAAATAATGGAAAATAACTCAAGCCTTTTAGGTGAAAAACAGCATAAATTATAGAAGTCACATTTTTTTTAAAAATAACAACTCGTGTTTTGCTGTAATATTTTGACGTTGACCTATGGTGTTTGGGGTGTTTCGCTTTGATAAATGTGTTTTTTCCTAATCGGTAACAACTTGTTTAGTGCCTAATTATGAAATAATTTATTTTATATTTTTAAGTTATTGTATTCTAGTTTTTTATGCTTTGTTTATCTTTTTCGTGTAAGATGACGTAAATAATTTCATGTCATGGAATTGTTAAAAATGTATTTTTGTAAGTAATACCCTTCGCTTAAACCACATTTTAAACAAAAAAAACTTATAATGAAAAATTTTTTACCTTTTCTTATGATGCTTCTTGCATCATCTTTTCTAATGGCACAAGAAGGCGGAGCCGATTGTGCTACCGCCTTTGATATGGGCACCTTACCCGTAGCCAATACTTGTATTGATCTTGAAGGAGGAACTTCACCACCAGTGGTAGGTACCTACACTACTACGCTTTCTGGAGCAAGTGCAAGTGGAATTACACCAATTCCTTCCTGTAACTATACCGCACAAAAAGACAAATGGTACCAATTTACAGTCCCTGCTGCTGGAACAGAAGGCGTTATTATTGGAGGAAACGCCATTACTGCTGATAGCGGTTGCCCCGGAGGCGCAGATTGTCCTGCATTTTTATTTGCTTTATACTCGGGATCCTGTGCAGGATTATCTGAAGTAGTTGGTTGTGATCTCCTTGCTTATGATAATGTAAGTGGCCCTTCTTACAATATTTACTCTAGTACCATAACAGGTTTAATCCCAGGAGCTACTTATTTTGTTCGGATTTGGGATTTTCACGATTCTAATTCGGCGATGTCTTTTGATGTTACCGCATTGCCTCCTCCTCCAAGCAATGATGCTTGTGGTTCGTCTACTTCATTAAATACGACACCTGCCAATCAACCACAACAAGGCTGTAATTTTGGTGCAGGAGGAGATGACTGGAGTGCACCAACTCCCGTTGCACCTGATGGATATGCCGCAGGTACATGTAGTGGTAATTCATGGAATTCAATGGATAATTCAGTATTTTATACCTTTACCTTAACAGAAGCTACGGCAGGAGTTACTGTTTCTGTTTCTGGAATTACCTGTAATGGCGCAGCAGGAGGAACCGCTCAATTGATGCTACTTAGTGGAAATTGTGTAGATGCCGCCTCCAGTTTTTTAACCTGTGCCGCAGGGTCAGGAACGGTTACTTTAATGCCTCCTACGGATCCTATGCCAGCAGGAGATTATACGGTTGTTATAGATGGTAATGCTGGAGATAATTGTGTTTTTGATATTAATACTACAAATATTCCTGATGCAGAATCATTACCTATTGAGCTTTCCTATTTTAGAGGAGAAGTCAAAAGTATTGGAAATTTATTGAAATGGGGAACGCTAACAGAAAGAGATAACGCTTTTTTTCAAATCATGCGATCTACCAATGGTTTTGCCTTTGAAGCTATTTCAAGAATAGAAGGCCAAGGAACAACTTTTGAAGCGCATAGTTATACCTTTTTAGACGATAGAGCACCAGCGACTGCTTATTATAAACTAAAGCAGGTAGATTTTAACGGAAGTGTTAAATTTTCAGATGTTATTTTCTTAGAATCAGAACTCCGAGAAATTAGTATCTTCCCTATGCCCGTTAAAAATGTAGTTAATTTGACTTTAACCATGGAATCTCCGGGAGATATCAATATCCAGCTTTTAGATGCTTCAGGACGATTAGTACGAAAAATCGAGAATAATTCCTTTGGTGTTGGTGTGTTTACGGAAGCAATTGACGTACAATCACTAGCAAGGGGTATCTACTTTTTAGTGGTTCGCTATGGTGAAGAAATGCATGTAGAAAAAATTGTTTTAGATTAATTTATAACAAAATTACGCTTTGTGTTTTGGCTAGATAATCATAAGATTGTCTAGCCTTTTTTTATTCTATTTCGGTTCATAACAATAATTTATGATTCATCGCATTAGATTACTAAAATAAGTCCTACCTTTGCGTGGAAAAATTAAATTAGAAAATGGGAAATATTGTGGCTATTGTTGGCCGACCAAATGTAGGAAAATCTACATTGTTTAACCGCTTGATCGGAGAACGACAGGCAATCATTGATGATGTTAGTGGCGTAACTAGAGACCGAATCTATGGACGATCTTATTGGAATGGTAAAGATTTTAATGTAGTCGATACAGGAGGATTTGTGCAAAATTCGGATGACGTTTTTGAAGCGGCTATTCGAGATCAAGTGCGTATTGCCATTGAAGAAGCTACGGTTTTAGTCTTTATGGTTGACGTAGCAACTGGGATTACCGATTTAGATGAGCAATTATCAAATATGCTTCGTAAAACGGATAAGCCTGTACTTCTTGCAGTAAATAAAGTAGATAACCAAGAACGTTTATTAGAAGCCAATGAGTTTTGGAGTTTAGGATTTGAAGAAACTTATTTTTTGTCTTCGATTAGCGGAAGTGGGAGTGGAGAGTTACTGGATGCGATCGCAGAACGTATAGAAAATGTAGTCCCTGTAGATGATTCATTGCCTAAGTTTGCTATTGTAGGACAACCCAATGCTGGAAAATCTTCGTTTATTAATGCTTTGGTTGGAGAGGATCGAAATATAGTAACGGATATTGCTGGCACCACAAGAGATTCTATTCATACTCGATATACAAAATACGATAAGGACTTTCTACTCATTGATACCGCAGGTATTCGAAAGAAAAGTAAAGTGCATGAAAACTTAGAGTTTTACTCGGTAATGCGCGCTATAAAAGCCATTGAAGATGCCGATGTTTGTTTCTTGATGATTGATGCTACTTTTGGTATTGAAGCTCAAGATATGAGTATTTTTAGAATTGCTCAACGAAGAAATAAAGGCATTGTCATTCTCGTTAATAAATGGGATTTAATGGAAAAAGAAACTCAAACAGCCAAGCTATTTGAGGATGAACTGAAAGGGAAAATTGCGCCGTTTAATGATGTGCCTATTATCTTTATTTCGGCTACAGAAAAGCAACGGATTTTTAAAGCGATTGAAGCAGGAATTAAAGTGCACGAAAATAGAAATCGAAAGGTGACTACTTCGGTACTCAATGAAGTGTTGAAAGAAGCGATGGACCGCGTACCACCACCTTCACATCGTGGGAAATTTATAAAAATAAAATACATCACTCAACTTCCTACTTATTATCCTGCCTTTGCTTTATTTTGTAATTATCCTAAACACATTAAGGCTTCGTATAAAAATTATATCGAGAACTTTCTGAGAGAACGATTTGACTTTACTGGAGTTCCTATTGGAGTGTTTTTTAGAAAAAAATAATCATCATTATGCCTTTTAAAGAAACTGGAATTGAAGGATTAAAAATTTTCGAACCTCGTGTTTTTGAAGATGACCGAGGCTATTTTTTTGAAAGTTTTAATGCTAAAGTATTTGAAGATGCAGGTATAACTGAAGGGTTTGTGCAAGATAATCGGGCACGATCTACTTTTGGGGTGTTAAGAGGATTACACTATCAGACAGGCGAATATGCACAAGCGAAACTTGTTACGGTTTTAGAAGGAGTTGTTTTGGATGTAGTTGTAGACTTACGACCAGATTCAGTGACTTATGGTCAATCGTATAGTGTTTCCTTGTCTTTTGAAAATAGATTGCAATTGTACATTCCAAGAGGATTTGCACATGGTTATGTGGTCCTTTCCGAAACCGCAGAGTTCTTTTATAAATGCGATAATTTTTACTCAAAGGCTCATGAAGGGGGCTTGCTTTATAATGATCCTCAATTAAAAATTGATTGGCGAATTGAATTAGACCAAGTGATTTTATCAGAAAAAGATAAAGTACATCCTACTTTTGGAAACCATGTTCCTGCATTATAATTTTAAATCAAAGCAATGAGTAAGGTTTTAGTCACTGGATCAAATGGGCAAGTTGGACAAGCTATTGCCTATATTGCCCATCAATTTCCCGAATTCGATTTTGTTTTTGCAGATCGAACAATTTTAGATCTAGCAGATACGGAAGCGATCGCTTCTTTTTTTAAAAGCCATACATTTTCTGCTTGTATCAATTGCGCGGCATATACTGCGGTTGACCAGGCGGAAACAGATAGCGCTTTAGCTCGAAAAGTAAATGTAGATGCGGTGGCTTCTTTGGCGAAAGCTTGTAATGACATCGATATTCCATTGATTCATTTGTCAACAGACTATGTCTACCATAATCAACAGAATACGCCTTTTAAAGAAGGCGACTTAACCAATCCACAGGGTGTTTATGCGCAAACGAAATTAGATGGAGAAAAAGAGGCTTTAGAATTAAACCCTAAATCTATGGTCATTAGAACTTCATGGGTTTACTCTTTTGTAGGAAATAATTTTGTAAAAACGATGTTGCGCCTTGGCCGATCAAGAGATCAACTCACGGTTATTTTTGATCAAATTGGTTCGCCAACCTTTGCTATAGATTTAGCAGAAGCCATTTTGATCATCCTACAAGAACTAAAGAAGAACCCTTCGAAAGACCGACCTCGAATTTATCATTATAGTAATGAAGGGGTGTGCAGCTGGTATGATTTTGCTCAAGCTATTTTTGAAATAAAAAACATTAGTTGTCAGGTTGTGCCTATTGAAACAAAGGATTATCCTACACCCGCAAGTCGCCCTCCTTTTAGCTTATTAAATAAAGCCTTGATAAAAACGACATTCCCCATTGAGATTCCTTATTGGAAAGATAGCCTCAAAAAATGTCTAAATCATTTAGATTAGTCGGTTTTATGTTAAATTCATCGCCCAAGCAATATTCAATGCTTGCATTGCTTTTTTTAGTGGTTTTTATTGGCTAAATTAGATGTAAATATTTTCTCCCCTAAGAGATATTGAAGTTTATATGCCCTAATTTTTAAACCAGCAATACCTAAATTAAACAATGAAACATTATTCCTTATTTTTTATTGGGCTATGCCTAATGATTTCCTCGACATTATTTGGACAAAAAAATGAAGATAGTCCTGTCTCTCCAAGTCGATTAAATATTGATCCTGCTTTAAAGCCTTTTTATCATGGCGTTGCCTCTGGTGATCCGTTAAGTGATGCGGTAATTATTTGGACTCGAGTCACCTCAGATTCTTTATCTGTTGATGTAGATTGGAGAATTGCTTTAGATACGGGCATGGTCAATATTATTGATAATGGCGTGGTAACTACAGACGCAAGTATTGACTATACAGTGAAAGTCGATGTTGCGGGGCTTCAGCCTTACACCACGTACTATTATGAATTTACCGCAGAAGGTCGAAATTCGATAAGGGGAAGAACGCGTACCGCCCCTACAGGTGATATCGATAGTTTACGTTTTGCTATGGTTTCTTGTTCAAGTTTTGGACATGGTTATTTTAATGTATACCGAAACATTGCTGAGCGAAATGATGTAGATGCTATTTTGCACTTAGGAGATTATATTTATGAATATGCAGATAATGAATTTGGAACTACTCGAAACATGGTGCCTACCAATGAAATCATTACCAAAGATGATTATCGTATGCGACATTCTCATTATAAATTAGATGCAGATTTAAGAGCTTTACATCAACAATATCCGTTTATTACTACATGGGATGATCACGAAACAGCAAATAATTCTTGGTATGGAGGAGCAGAAAATCATAACCCTGGAGATGGAGAAGGTGATTGGTTTGTGAGAAAATCAGTAGCCATTCAAGCGTATCATGAATGGATGCCTTTGCGAAAACCAGACCCTTCTGATGATGAGCGAATTTATCGTAAATTTAGTTATGGAGATTTGGTTGATCTTTTAGTGTTGGATACTCGACTTGAAGGAAGAGAAGAACAAGGAGGAAATTCTAGTGATCCGAATCGTACCATGTTAGGAACGGATCAATACAATTGGTTAGTCAATGAAATGACCAACTCAACCGCTAAATGGCAAGTCTTAGCTCAACAAGTGATGATGGCTCCTTTAGAAATCTTTGGAGCAACGATCAATGATGATCAATGGGATGGTTATGAAGTCGAACGTCAAAATATTTACAACGCGGTATTAACGAATAATGTACCCAACATGGTCATATTGACTGGAGATATTCATACCTCTTGGGCAAATGATCTTCCACTTTCTGGATATGATTCTGGAACAGGCGCGAATTCGGCAGGCGTAGAATTTGTAACACCAAGTGTCACTTCTCCTGGTTTCCCTATTGCTGTGGGTGAAGGATTAGTACAAGCCTTAAATCCACACATGAAATTTGTCGACTTAGATGATAAAGGATATATTTTATTAGATTTGAATAAGGATCGAGTTCAAGGAGATTTTATTCATATTTCAGGAATTTCTTCTCCAGGCGGAACCGATACTTATAAGGAGAGTTATTATTCTAATGATGGAAGTCGGCACTTAAATTCATCAAGTACTCCAAGTGTAGCGCCTGCAAGTGTGTTTACTACTCCAGCACCACCAGATCCAAGACCTAATGGAATGGTATCAACTAGTGATCCTTTGGGAACGGTTACGGTATTAGGTGCTTATCCTAATCCATTTACTCAAGAATTTACCTTACAATATTATGTACGTGAAGCAGCAGACTTTAAATTATCTATTTATAATATGACGGGCAAATTGATGTTGCAAGAGGATCTAGGGCGCATTCCTGTAGGTATTCAGCGATCTAGAGTTCAAGCGAATCAACTGCCCGCTGGAACTTATGCTATTGTTTTACAGAATGGAAACGAAAGCTTTAATCGATTGATGATAAAGATTAAATAATGAAATAGATTATATCAAATAACTTCATTACAAGCCTGATCTTTAGATCAGGCTTTTTTATTACCTTTGTTGTATGAAATATGCACTCTTTTTTCTGTTGGGTATTTTACTGTTTTCTTGTGATCAACAAGTCGCTCCAGCGAAGTCAAAATTGTATCGAATAATGGGAAAAACAATGGGCACAACCTATAATATTTCTTATGTGGCAAATAAGGAAGATCAGTTGAAAGCACCTATTGATTCTTTGTTAAAAGAAATTAATCAACAGGTCTCTATTTATATTCCTGAGTCAGATATCGTACAATTTAATCAAGGAAAAGATTGGACCATTGATGAGGTCAGTCCTAAACATTTTTATACGATATTTAAAAAGGCTAAAACCATCTATCAAAAAACGAATGGTGCTTTTGATCCTACCGTAATGCCCTTGGTGCGTTATTGGGGTTTTGGGAAAAATAAGAAAGCAGTAGAAGAGGCCGATGCGAAAGAAATTGCCCAATTGGTGCAGCTTGTCGATTTTGATGGAATCCAAGTACATCATCTTAAAGAGTCTAAGGTAGAAGGGCCAGATGGAGAAAAAGAATTTGGCTTAGATTATTTAAAATTTGAAAAAAGAAATCCATCGACTCAATTAGATTTTGGTGCGATTGCCAAGGGCTATGCGGTAGATGCCATTGGTCAATTTTTAATCCACAATCAAATCCATAATTTTCTTATAGAAATAGGAGGGGAGTTAGTGGCCAAAGGTTTAAGTCAACGAGGAACACCTTGGGTAACTGGTATTTCTCTACCAGAAGTAGGGGCCTCTGTGAATGAAATCGTAGCCGCTATTTTGTTAAAAGATAAAGCCGTTGCCTCTAGTGGAAATTATCGTAATTTCTATGAAGTTAAAGGGGAAAAATATGGCCATACCATCAACCCAAAAACTGGATATCCAGAGAAGAATGAATTGTTGAGTGTTTTGGTTGTTGCCAATGATTGTATGACCGCAGATGCTTATGCCACAGGATTTATGACTATGGGATTAAGTGCTGCTTTTTCATTGGCTTCCGCAGAAAAAGAAATTGAAGCCTATTTTATATATGGTGATGAATCAGGAGGGATGGCTATTCGCTATACTTCAGGAATGGAAGAACTTATTGTTAAACAAAATTCAAATAAAAATCAATAATTATAACACATGAAATACGTATTATCCTTACTTAGTCTTTGTTTTATTTTCGCTTGTGGAGGTGAAACAAACACCACTGAAGAAGTCAAAGAAGATCCTGTGGTCAACTTACCGATCAAAGAACAGCTTCGCCTGAAAATAAAAGAAGAACTTGCCTCTGAAAAACAAATTGACACGATAATTTTAGATCATCGATTTGGAATGAGTCGTAAACAAGTCATTCGACATAAAAACCTTTTAGTACAAAAGAAGCGGATTTATCCAGTGTACAAAACGAAAATGACAAGAGCTTTTGTCTACGATATTGATTTACGAGATGATGGAAAGGTGCCTACTTATTTTGATACATTTTATCATAAAGATGAAATGTATATCATGGAATGTAAACCAAAGATTCCTAAAAACAGTACGGCACAAAAAGTAATGGCACAATCGGTGGCTTTATTTTCAAGAAAATATGGAGATCCACATTTTGTATTGCCTGTAGATGGAGTGGAAGGATGTGAACGTGCGATTTGGATTGACGCTAATCTTCAAATAGAAATTCGATGTACCGAAAAAGAGGCATTGATCACCTATACCGATTTAAGAAGAGAACTTAAGAAATTAGAAGATATTTAAGCGGGATCAACTTTCGGTAATTGACAATCTTCTTCTGGTTTTTTGCCACAAACGGTACATTCACCAACTTTGTTTTTAAGCAAAGGATTATTGGTGGCACAGGTTCCTCTAAATTCGTTTCCTGTAAAGATGTACCGGATATTGATTAACAAAAAGCCAATCAAGAAAAACGAAAATATAATTAGAAATATAGGAAGTATTGATTGCATGATTTATTTCCTTTTTTTAAATGATGTTTAATTAAAACAACAAAAAAAGTCCTTTGTTCAAATGAAACTTATTAAATAAGAACGATAAGACAAAGGTACAAAAAATATACACATGGAGCATAAATTAAAAGCTTTTGAGCGATTATTGATCATTATGGATGAATTGCGTGAACAATGCCCTTGGGATCGAAAACAGACGATGGAAAGTCTACGTAATTTGACCATAGAAGAAACCTATGAATTGGCTGATGCAATATTGAATAATGATATGGATGAAGTCAAAGAGGAAATTGGTGATCTATTGCTTCATATGGTCTTTTATAGTAAAATTGGGGAAGAGAAAAATGCATTTAATGTAGCCGATGCATTGAACGCCGTTTGTGAAAAATTAATAAATCGTCATCCACATATTTATGGAGATGTGCAGGTAGAAGACGAAGAAGAAGTAAAAAAGAATTGGGAACAACTGAAGTTGAAAGAAGGTAAAAAATCGGTTTTGCAAGGAGTCCCCAATTCATTACCCGCTTTAGTAAAAGCACAGCGAATGCAAGAAAAGACCGCACAAGTAGGTTTTGAATGGGAAAATAAAGCACAAGTATGGGAAAAAGTAGAAGAAGAAATTGGAGAGTTTAAAGAATCTTTAGGAACAGAATGGACCCAAGAAAAAAAGGAAGAAGAATTTGGAGATGTTTTATTTTCCTTAGTAAACTATGCACGTTTTTTAAATATAGATCCAGAGACCGCATTAGAAAAAACCAATCGAAAATTTAAAAGACGATTCGAATTTATCGAAGCTAAAGCATCTAAATCATTGAATGAGATGAGCTTAGAAGAAATGGACGCTTTATGGGAAAAAGCTAAATTAGAGGAATAAAAAAAGGCTTATCCATCCCTGAACAAGCCCCTATTGGTTAAACCAATATCAACCCACCATCTAAGTTTTTCTATATATAGAAATATTTTGTTTTATCCTTCAAGTGACTTTTTTTAAGCCAACTTTCATAATTATAGATGTAGAAGTTGGTAAATCGGTTGCATATTTCACAAGAAAAAAAATATTTCCTTGTTGACTTTGATGTAAGTCATTGATTATCAATTAGATTTTGGTTTTATTCTGAAGGAGAATTTTGAATTTGAATTGGTATTTTATAATAGGAAACTAAGTCATTGATTGTTTTTTCTGTACTTCTTAGGTTAAGTTCTTTGACTTCTAATATGATTTTTTCCAACTTTTGAAGATATTGTTTGCGTTGAGTAGATAACCATTGACCACAATAATAGAAGCCATGAATGCTTAAATCGTTTTCTTGATTGATGGCTTTTCCATCGGTTTGTTTCCGAAATCGTTTATAACTAGCAGAAAGCTTTTCATAGTCTTCAAGAATAAAATAACCAATAATCAAATTTACATATAAGGTATCTACATAGCCATGAAATGGAATTTGTTGATAACTGATCAACGTATTCTCTACTAACTCGACACTTTTTTGCACCTCTGATTTTTCTCCTATAAGTAAGAAACAAGCATAAATGGTAGTTAGATTGATATGCTTTAAGATGAGATGATCTTCCCAAATTGGGTTATCTAAATGGTGCTTACAATTTGCCTTAAATTTTTCGATGTTTTGAAGTATTTCATCATCAATTAAATCTTTATAATCACTTCGGTAACTGTATAGGTAATACGACAAATAGTGACTTGCTTTTAAAGAAAGTGAAAACAATTCATGCGAATTAATAAAGTTTTGATGATGCAATACATCTTGTCCTATAGCCAAGATTTTATCGCTCTCTTCCATAATCGATTCATTATCTAATTGGTGGTGGAGATAACGTATTTTTAGATAAATAACCTTATGACTCAACTCTTCCAAATAGGGAAATTTTATGTAATCATATTTTTTTAAATCCTTTTGGAGTTGAACTAGTTTTTGAAAATTATCTTCTGCATAAAAGGTTTGACTTCGGGTATAGCTTAAGGCAAAACTTTGGCCATAAATAGCTAAGGCACGAACTGCAAAACTTGCGCTATTTTCAAATTGTTTAAAAAAAGTGAGCATAGGATTTAGATCACTATCTTTTGCTATTTTTCCTTTGATACTAAGCGTAGTTCTAATGTACAAATAAATAGAATTGATTTGTTGCTGTAGTTCTAAATAGGTATTAATGTAATGATGATATTTTTCAGCTTTTTGAATTTCTTCCTTTAAAAAAGCCAATTGGGCTAAAATGGTATAGACTTGAGTCAAGGTACTATAGTCTTCAATTTTTTCAGCTACATCCTTTGTGATTTCTAAAAGCCACTCTGCTTGCTCAATTAAACCATTATTGATTAAATGTTGAGCCTGTTGGACATTGTGAATTAAATAATCGGGATAGTTTACAGTAAGAAAATTGGTCAATTTAAAAGTGTGATGCGCTAATTGGAAAAACTTTTGCTTAGTCTTTTTTTCATTATCCCCATACACATTTAAACATAGATCATCTGATTCTTGGACTGTATTTTTATTTCGATCAATACAATTTAAAAGCTTGAGCGGGATCAAATGCTTTTTTTCTTCTAAATGTTTTTTGAAAATATCAAAGTATTGATCATCAATAAGCTTTACCACTTTTTCTATCGTCAGCATCCTTAAAAATACGATTTTTTTCGGATAAACTAAATCTAACTTTTGTTAGCCTAGTTGACCAATAGTTTAAGATATCCTTCTTTAGTTGATTGCTTGACATGAATAAAATAAATTCCAGCTTTTAAATCTAAATGATGGAGATCAATAAAGGTTGGATTGTTTACGGGGGTAAAAGGCAAGGTCTTTCCTAAAACATCTTTTATTCCTAAAACTTCAATCGCATGAACTGTATTTTCTAATTGAAAATTAATCCGTTTAGTTGATCCTAAAGGATTCGGAAATAATACAATTTCATCAAAATCAATAGGATTGAAAATACTAGAAACTACAATGGTTACGGTACTTGTCATTAAATCCGATCCACAAATATTATTCACCGATTGGGTGATGGTATATGTTCCCGAAGTAGTGTAGGTATAGGTGTAGTTTTGACCTGCCATGACCACTACAGGGGCAGATCCATCGCCAAAGTCAACGGTATATTCGGTTGCATTTTCTGACAAGTCTTGAACCTCTACGGTACTATCATTGATTTGATTGATCAGCATGTTGGAGGTAGGAGGATTAATTAAATTGATAGCAAGTGCTTGGATTGGACCAGATGCATCTATACAGTTTTTTTCTTGAACTTGAATTGAAAAAGGAAGATCTCCATCCCATAATACATCAATGGAATGTCCATTATCACTTACGATGCTTCCTCCTTGGATATCCCAACAATAACTAGAACCAACAGTAGGATCTACTTGATAAGTAATTTGGTCATTGGCACAAACATCTATACTCCCTGAGATCACTGATGTTTGGGGTTTGATGATGTCAAATAAAAATGGAGTAGTAAACATAAACATCGTATCGGTATAGGTCCCATCTGTAAGCTCTGGCTCATGTGCTGCACCATAGAAAGGAACTAATTGATTCGGAATACCCATTAAATCAAACTGTGGATGCATTTCGCCACTACCGCAAGTCTCTGGCCAAATAGGTAAGGAAAAAGGTCTACCACAATCGTATGGAACAACAAAATCACTGGTTCCATGAAAAGAGATAATCGGTTTTCTATCGGTTGGGGAATTATCAATCCAAGATAAATCGCCTATAGCTCCCCAATGATTGATTATTCCACGAACGGGCACTTCTTGGTTTCCGTAATAATTGTTTCCAGAGCAATCTCCACAACCTAAATCTGTAGGTTCTAAAAATACACCATAAGTCGATGCAGGCCGCTCAGATTCTGTCATATAAGCGGTATGTATGGAAGCAATGCATCCTGCACTGGTACCTGTCAAAAACATATTATTAATGTCGATTCCATAATCATCATCAAACTCGGCTAAAAAACGTTGTGCCGCTCTTATATCTTGCACCGCTCTATAAACGGCGCGTTCAGCACTATCCGCACTCAATGTATTGAACCCAATTCTATAGTCAATGGATACCATAACATAACCACGTTTCGCATAGTATTCACAATATTCAGGTATGATGGGCTGACGTCGATCTCCAATTAAAAAGGCGCCTCCAAAAGCAAATAGAATAACAGGCCTTTTTTGCAAAGTATCTCCAACAGGAGTATAGATATCTAAAAATAAATCTTGACTCGGAATAATTCCATAAGGATCTGCGGTTGCATATTGGAAAGTTTGACGATCTACTGTACTAAAGATTTCGTCTTGATATCGAAGACCATCACAGTCTTGGGCAGATAACATAAACGGAGCATTTAGTAAAAAACAGCAGAGGAAAAGTACCTTTTTCATATGAATTGATTTAAAAGATAAATGTAACAAAAAACTAGGAATATCAATGCTTCTGCACATATGATATTGTTAAATGTATATTAATAATGCAACCATTTAGGAGATTATTCGCTCTTATTTAAAGAATTCTATTAGACGAGATGCTTAATTTAAAAAAAGTTTTAATCGTCCTCCATAAGCTGGTCAGGTAAAGGAAGTTTTTTGCTTTTTAAACTTCTTATTCCTGGCCATTTTTATTTACTTATTTTAAATTTATTCCTTATTTAGAAATTGAATGTTTCTTTGTAAACCACTAAACTTTGTCCGTTTTACAGCCGATTTTTTAAATACTTTTTTGAAAACGTCTTCCGTGATTTCTTCCCAATCTTCTTTCTTTAAATCTAATAAATCGGGATGGGGATCAAAAGCGGGTTCTTGATGAGGAGTAGCAAAACGATTCCAAGGACAAACTTCTTGGCATATATCACAGCCAAACATCCAATTTTCAAATTTACCTTTCATGGTTTCTGGAATAGCTTCTTTAAGTTCTATAGTAAAATAGGAAATACATTTACTCCCATCTAAAATATAGCCTTGAGGAGATATCGCATCAGTTGGACAGGCATCAATACATCGAGTACAAGTCCCACAATGATCTTTTATTGGATGATCAGGTGGTAATTCGAGATCAATAATTAACTCCGCTAAAAAGAAATAAGAACCTTTCTTTGGGTGGATTATCAGGGTATTTTTACCAAACCAACCAAGGCCACTTTTTTTTGCCCATTCGCGTTCCATTACAGGGGCAGAGTCTACAAAACAACGGCCATTTACCTCTCCAATATTTTCTTGAATAAAATGGATTAGGCTTTTTAATTTTCGTTTGATGACGAAATGATAATCTTCTCCATAAGCATACCGAGCTAATTTTGGTGCCAGAGGATCACTAGGTTTTTCTTCAGGAAAATAATTATACAAAAGACTAACTACAGTCTTTGCTCCATCCACTAATTTAGTAGGATCAATTCTTTTTTCGAAATGATTAGCCATATAAGACATTTGTCCATGATAGCCTTTGTTTAACCAAGCTTCTAATTGTTTTGCTTCTTCGGTAAGCTCTTCGGCTTTAGAAAAACCAATGTGAGTGAAGCCAAGCCTTAGGGCTTCGTCTTTTATTAACTTTCCTTGGTGTTGATTAGAAGATTTGATGTGTTAAATCATTTGATTCAATCAAATTTAGCGAATCAAATGGAGAAAATAATTAGAAATAATTATTTTTCTTTCCAATATCCAAAACCACTTCGATCAATATAGCCCCATTGACCATCGTATTTTACTTTAGCAATTCCATTTTCAAATGAATAGGCCCAGTCGTACCAACATGGAATAACCAATCGCCCCTTTGTATTTATAAAACCCCAATAATCGCTTAATTGCACTGGCGCTAATCCTTCTTTAAAAGGCAAAGCATCTTGAAATTTACTAACAATCATTTGCTTGCCATATTTATTGACATAAATGATTTTTTTCTTTAACCTAGCCATGCCCAAGCCTTCCGTAAAAGGTCGAACATCATCATATTTACAATCCACAACTAATTCTCCATAACGATCTATATATCCCCATTTATTGGCAATGGAAATAGGTGCTAAACCCTCATTAAAGTCTTGTGCTTCATCATAGATGAAAGGGATAGTTGCTTTATTATATTTGCTTATAAATCCCCAACGACCATCTTTTTTTACCCGAGATAGATTATCTTTAAATGGTGCGGCAAATTCATATTCAATTGGTATTTTTACATCTTCGTTTCGATCTACAAAACCCCATAAATTGTCGAGTTTTACACAAGCCATCCCGTCGTCAAAAGGATGGACCATTTGGAAGGTACAATAAATGATTTCTTCTCCACTCAAATCAATAAAACCCCATTTCCCTTCTTCTTTCACTGGAATCAATCCTTCAGATATAAATCGTTGATCCTTGATCAATACTTTTTCATATCCCTTTTCAATGATTTGTTTTCCTTTTCGATCAATAAAAATCCATTGACCTTTCGATTTTACCGCAGCAATACCTTGATCAAAGAAACTAATACGTTCATATTGACATGGAATAATTTGTTTCCCATTGGCGAGCATATAACCCCATAAACCATCATTTTGAATACCAATGATAGAGTCGGTTACATAAGCTAGTCGCTCATGTTTGGGGGCTAAAACAATGGTGCGTTCAGTGTTACTGATACCCCATTTTTCGCCAATTCGATAAGGATACCAAAGCCGTTGTCCAACAGCATCGTGGACAAAACAAAGGCACAAAATTAATGATATGATCACGCTACTTTTCATAAGTATACAAATGTATACGAAATATTATACCAAAAGGATGAAATTTTAAACAACTTCTTTATTTCTAATGTAGAAATTGTCATTTAGAGGTCTCATTTTGATCTTTTCTGTAAAAAGGTGCGATAAAAACGTAAATTTGCCTTTCTAATTTTTGAAATTAAAGATTGAAAATGGCGAGAAGGAATAAATATGCAGAAGATGCTAAAAAGGGAAAGTTATCAAAAGAAAATCTAAAAGAGGCCATTGGACTTTTTAAATTCATTTTGCCTTATAAAGTATCTTTCATTATTGCACTTTTGTTACTTGTATTATCAAGTAGCATTTTCCTCATATTTCCAGATGCGGCAGGCGAAATGTCTAACATCGCCAATGGAAAAGGTAAATGGGGATTGACTTTAAACCAATTGGGAGCTTTACTCGCTGTGTTACTACTTTCTCAAAGTATTCTATCCTTCATTCGAATTCTTTTATTTACTAGAGTGAGTGAGCGAGGAATGGCAGATTTAAGAAATCAATTATTTCAAAAGTTGATTACCATGCCCGTACCTTTTTTTGATGAACGTAGAGTAGGAGAGTTGACCAGTCGAATTACCAATGATATTTCTATTTTGCAAAGTACATTTTCTATTACGATTGCTCAGTTTATCCGCCAATTTATCCTGTTTATTGGAGGAATTGGATTTATTTTTTATAAAACACCCCGTCTATCGTTAATTATGTTAGCTACTATTCCTGTAGTGGTATTAGGGGCAATGGTCTTCGGACGATTTATTCGAAAAATAGCGAAAGAAAGACAAGACAAGCTAGCGAGTTCTAATGTCATTGTAGACGAAAGTTTACAATCGGTACATGTGGTTAAAGCTTTTACGAGTGAGTGGCTTGAGCTGAAGCGTTATAAACAAGCGATAGAAAGTGTAGTGAATGTGAGTATGCGCTTAGCTGTTTGGCGTGGACTGTTTTTAGTGTTCGTCATTTTTATCATGTTTGGAGCTATATTTTTTATCATTTGGATGGGAGCACAAATGGTGCAAAGCGGAAAAATGGAAGTGGGCGATCTGACTTCCTTCTTATTATATACCGTTTTTATTGCTGGAGCGATTGCTTCTTTTGGAGGTGTTTACGAACAGTTACTTACAGCTCTTGGCGCTACAGAACGTGTACGAGAAATCTTAAAAGAAACGACAGAGCCTATTGATCTTTCTATCGCTGAAAATCAAGTAAAACAATTAAAAGGAGATATTGAATTTAAACAAATTCAGTTTTCCTATCCTAGTCGTTTAGATATTGAAGTATTGAAAGGGATTGATATGAAAATTGCGGCAGGGAAAAAAGTAGCTTTAGTAGGCGCATCAGGTGCAGGAAAATCTACGATCATCCAAATGTTACTTCATTTTTATCAACCTGATCAAGGAGAAATATTTGTAGATGGTCAAAATATATCCGATTATTCTTTAAGCGAATATCGACAAAATATTGGTTTTGTTCCGCAGGAGGTGATGCTTTTTGGAGGAACCATTCGAGAGAATATTGCCTATGGGAAACAGGGTACTTCAGATAAAGAAGTTCAAGCTGCTGCCGAAAAAGCAAATGCTTGGGAGTTTATTTCTACTTTTCCAGAAGGATTAGATACAATAGTAGGCGATCGGGGTATTAAATTGTCTGGAGGGCAACGACAGCGTATTGCCATTGCTCGAGCGATATTAAGAGATCCAGCTATTTTATTATTAGATGAAGCCACTTCCTCTTTAGATGCGGAATCAGAAAAAGTAGTGCAAGATGCTTTAAATGTGCTTATGGAAGGACGAACTTCGATTATTATTGCCCATCGATTAGCCACCATAAAGGACGTAGATTGTATTTATGTTTTAGAGCATGGAAAAATTATTGAACAAGGAAGTCATGCAGAACTTTCTGTTAAAAAAGATGGTGCTTATAGCAATTTAGCCAAATTACAATTTGAACTTTCCTAATTAAAGGTTCATGGTATAAAATTTGTAGCTTTTTTTACTACAACTGCGAAATTTAAAGTAGAACCATGCCTTTATTCTATTGATAAATTTTAATTTTACGGGATTTCAAAATTATCCCCCCATTTATGCTCAAAATAGGCGTTTTAGGTACTGGACATCTTGGTCAAATTCATATTAAATGTATTCAACTAATTGAAAACATTAGCTTGATTGGTCTTTATGATATTGATTTAGAAAAAGCAAAGACAGTAGCACAAACTTATGGGGTTAAAGCTTTTGAACAGGTAGAAAGCTTATTAGATGAAGTAGATATTGTTGACATTGTAACTTCTACTCCAGCCCATTTTGAATTAGCTAAATTGGCTATAGAAAGAGGAAAGCATGTGTTTATTGAGAAGCCAGTGACCCATCGTTTGGAAGAAGCCAAAGAACTAATTGCTTTGGAAAAGACCTATGGTGTAAAAGTACAAGTAGGTCATGTCGAACGATTTAATCCTGCTTTTTTAGCTTTGGAAGAAATAGAATTAAACCCAAAGTTCATTGAAGCCCATCGATTGGCCATGTTTAATCCAAGAGGCACCGATGTGTCGGTTGTGCTTGACTTAATGATTCACGATTTAGACATATTACTTCATTTGGTCGATGCAGAAGTCAAAAATTTAAGTGCCAGTGGAGTAGCTGTAGTAAGTGATACGCCTGATATTGCCAATGCACATATTGAATTTGAAAATGGATGTGTAGCCAATATTACGGCTAGCCGAATGTCGTTTAAAATGATGCGCAAGATGCGTTTGTTTCAAGAGGATGCCTATATTAGTGTAGATTTTTTAGAGAAAAAGACCGATGTAGTCCGACTTTATGATGAAGAAAAAAAGAAAACCTTAAAAGAGGTAGATTTAATGGAACTTCCTACAAAGAATGGTAAAAAATACATTCATCTAGCACAGTTGTCGGCAACTTCGGTGAATGCCATAAAAATGGAAATCGAAACCTTTGTAGAAAGTATAAATGAAAATAAACCAGTGCGCGTAAGTTTAGCTGATGGATATAAAGCCTTGAAATTGGCTTATCAAATAAAAGAAGCCATTAACATGCGTAATATAATAGATTAGAATATGAATTGGAAAATATGGATTTTTATTGGAATACTTATTTGGGGAAATACAGGATGTGAAGTCATCAACCCTGCAGAAGGTATTCCTGCTTATATACATGTAGAGCCATTTACGGTAAATACCTTTGGAGGACAAGGGAGCAATTCGGCCAAAATTACAGACGTTTGGCTAGCAGTCGATGATCAAATAATTGGTGCCTTTTACTTACCTGCTACGATTCCGCTTTTAAATGAAGGAACTTCCAATATTACTTTGTTTCCAGGAATTGTTGAAAACGGTATTTCTGCTACAAGAGAAATTTATCCTTATTATAAACGAATGACATTGACATTAGATTTACAACCTGGAGTAACAGATACGATCTTTCCAGTTACTTCTTATGTAGATGATTTAGAATATGTTTTTGTAGAAGACTTTGAAGGAAGTAATCTCTTTGGAGAAGACCTTGATGGAAATGCCGCCACTAGTATTTCACTTGAAGGCGAGGAAGTTTTTGAAGGTACAACTTCTGCACGAATGACACTTTTAGATGATGATGCCTTATTGATACAAGCCACCGAAATATTATATCAACTACCAACCGCAGGAACGGATATTTGGTTAGAGTTGGATTATAAATGCGAGATCGACTTTTCTATAGGGGTTATTGGTGTAAATGGACAAGTAAGTGATGGCATTACAAAGGTTACCCTTAAAGCAAGACCTACATGGAATAAGGTCTATATCAGCTTAGATCAAGAAGTGGCTACCTTAAATGCACCTTTATATAAAATCTATTTCCGTGCATCTAAATCAAATGATTTGGAAGAAGCCAATATTTATGTGGACAATGTAAAGTTGATACATCAATAACCTATGAATCAACCACGTAGAAAAGGAGTCTTAATTTATTTAATCGCTGATTTTATTACAGCTGCGATTGCATGGACTTGTTTCTATATTTATCGAAAAATATATTTCGAAAATCCTTCATTTGATATTTCACAACTCGATGATAAAAACTTCTATATTGGAATCCTAAGTATTCCTTTAGGATGGGTGTTGTTTTATGCTATTTTTGATTCCTATAAAGATATTTATAGGGCCTCCAGAATGACCACCATTTTTAAGACGTTTATTCAAAGTTTCTTTGGAGTCATCTTCTTGTTCTTTTCGCTTATTTTAGACGATTATATCAAAGGCTATGAAACGTACTATAAGTCGTTCGTGGCTTTATTTTTACTACATTTCTTGTGTACCATCTTCGTACGAATAATTATTTTAACTATAGCTAAAAACCGCCTCAAATCTGGCTTGGTTGGTTTTAATACGTTAATAATTGGAGGAAATGCGCGTGCCGTAAAACTCTATAAAGAAATTTCTGGAGAAAAGAAATCTTTAGGCTATCGCTTTATTGGTTTTGTGGATGGGGATAAAATACGAAAGGTTAGCTATTTAGAAAAGCTATTACCCAAACTAGGAACCATAGGGCAAATAGCAAAGATTATTGAAGAGGAAGAAATTGAGGAAGTGGTCATTGCCATCGAAAAATCAGAGCATAATCGACTTCGCGAAATTATTAATATTCTTTACGAGCATGATGTCATTATCAAGATCATTCCAGATATGTATGATATTATGCTTGGCTCCGTAAAAATGAACCATGTTTATGGTGCGGTATTGATTGAAATATATCCTGAATTGATGCCGCTTTGGCAACGCCTCCTTAAACGAGTAATGGATCTTGTGGCAGGAGTAATGATGCTCCTTTTACTCTGGCCGATCATGTTATTTGCAATTATCCGAGTAAAACTTTCTTCCAAAGGCCCCATCATTTTTAGTCAAGAGCGTATAGGATTACATGGAAAACCATTTCGAATTTATAAGTTTAGATCGATGTTCGTTAATGCAGAAGATGCAGGCCCCCAACTTTCCGTAGAAGATGATCCTCGAATTACCAAGTGGGGATTAACCATGCGTAAATACCGAATTGATGAACTCCCTCAATTTTGGAATTTATTGAAAGGAGATATGACTTTAGTCGGCCCACGTCCCGAACGCCAATTTTTTATTGATCAAATCGTAGCCCGCGCCCCCCACTATAAACAGCTGATGAAAGTTCGTCCTGGTATTACTTCATGGGGCCAAGTAAAATATGGCTATGCATCCAATGTCGAAGAGATGCTCCAACGCCTCCGTTTCGACATTCTTTACATCGAAAACATGTCCTTAGCCCTCGACATAAAAATCTTGTTTTATACCTTATTGATCCTTGTACAGGGCAGAGGGAAATAAGCAATTTATGTTAAATGATTTGGGACTTCCCCTATCGGGTCGGTCCTTTCCAGTCGCGGCATTCGCCTTGGTGCTGCGCACTTCGCTATCG
>JAHDCJ010000142.1 GCA_020629935.1 Saprospiraceae bacterium
TTCATTCTTTGAAAAATCCTTAATGAAAAACAACCATCCGAAACGATCAATATGCTCCATTGCGATATGCTTCGGATTATGCTTCCTTAGCTTCTTATCTTGTCAACATCCGATCAATAAAAATAACGAGATCAA
The DNA here is from genome assembly GCA_020629935.1 of Saprospiraceae bacterium. Lineage (GTDB taxonomy): Bacteria > Bacteroidota > Bacteroidia > Chitinophagales > Saprospiraceae > JAHDCJ01. Next base: position 136 of record JAHDCJ010000142.1, read on the forward strand.
TTCAACAGTAGAAAATAAACACCAAGGCGTACATGTCTTTGGTTTTTTAAATGGGAGTAATATCCAACCACTCATTGATCATCATTTTAATTGGATTACCTTGGTGCCTTATGGTGCACAAAAAGATATAGATTCGCCTAAAATGATTTATTATAGAGGCGATAGCTTGAAGATGGCGCGCAGAGATTCCATGTGGAAAAGTCAAATTGATTTTGTACATGCGCAAGGTTTTAACGTTTTTCTTAAGCCACATCTTTGGTTAGACGCTCCTAGTAATGGAAAATGGCGATCAGATATTTTTCCAACGAATGAAACGAATTGGAAAGATTGGCAAGCAAGTTATCGGGAATTTATTTTATACTATGCGCAAATTGCAGAAAAAAATCAAGTAGAATTATTTTGTGTGGGAACCGAACTTTCAAGATTAGCCGTAGAAAAAAACGCCTTTTGGAAAAGCTTGATTCAAGACGTGCGTAAGGTCTATTCTGGAAAAATTACTTATGCCGCCAATTGGTATAATGCCTACGAAAAAATAACCTTTTGGGAGGATTTAGATTATATCGGTGTGCAGGCTTATTTTCCTTTGGTGAAAAATAAAACGCCAAGCGTAAAACAGTTGACTAAAAGCTGGAAAAACTATTTGCCTGATTTAATAGCTATTCATAAAAAATATAATCGTAAAATACTCTTTACCGAATTGGGCTATAAAAGCACAGCCGATGCCGCTATTGAACCTTGGGAATGGATTGATCATATCACACAAAAAAATCATACCTTATCTATGCAAACCCAAGCAAATTGTTATCAAGCATTTTTTAATACTTTTTGGAATAAAAATTGGTTTGCCGGGGTACACGTCTGGCAATGGCGTAGCGATTATTTTCCGAAGGAAGAAAATAAAGATTTAGATTTTACACCTCAAGGAAAACCCGCATTAAAAATATTAAAAGAAATATTTAAATAACAGAATCAAATGATTAAATTGTATTTCATCATGGAAAATGAAAAAAAATAGTGGACATATAAAATGATAAGACCCGAAATCAATACCGTATTACACGCATTTATCATCCTTTTGGAAGGAGATGAAGAAGTGATTCCCGGACTAGAACTTATATCGACTCAAACCATTCAAAGATGGTGTAGTGCAAAAGTCAAAATACTTCCGCTTGATGTTCGATCTACTATTTCTTTTGAATTAAAAACAAAAAAGGAATACTTGAACTATCTGAAAAAAGTAGTTCGCCATGAAGAGCTTTCACAAAATACTTATCGCTGTGTAGTATCACATATTTTTGAACATCATTTTGAAAATATCCCTACACATTCTAATGATCAAACATGGATTCGACTTTTTGTCTTTTTGTTTAATTTATCCAAAAAAATAAGTACGCCTAATTTAGATCATGAAATATTAACCTATAATTCATCCAACGAATTGATTGCTCATTTTGATGATGATTTTGACTTGATAGAAATAGAAGCTGGAAGATTAAGGTCTCAATTGACGGGCTTGTTTTTTTGTCTAAAAATCTATAAAGAATTTACTTTCTATAATTGGAAATTCTTTCCCTTAATCAATCAATTAATCACTGCCCGATTTCAAGAAATTAGAAAAGTGAATCCTGAAACGGGGAAAGTGAAATATAAAAATCCACAACATTATCTCTTTAGTTAATTTGAAAGAATGAAAAAAAACCTACTCTTTGTTTTAATGATCCTCATTATTGGTAGCTTGGCTTATTGGATGCTCAATAAACCTCCATTGGAGAAAGACGCCCCCAAAGACGCTCAATCATTAAAGCAAAAAACACCAAAGGAAAATAAAAATCCAAACACTATCCAAAATGGAGATATTATTTTTCATACCTCGACTTCTAGCCAAAGTAAAGCCATACAACTCGCTACAAAATCGAAGTATAGTCATATGGGAATTATTTATGAGGCAGATGGGAAAATGTGGGTGTTCGAAGCGGTGCAACCCGTTAAATATACGCTTCTAGAAGATTGGATAAAAAGAGGAGAAAATGGACATTATGTCATTAAACGGCTTCGAAATGCAGATGAACTATTGACGACTTCTAATTTAATTAAAATGAAACGTTATGAAGAACAACTAAAAGGGAAATCTTACGATAGCCATTTCGAATGGTCGGATGATAAAATGTATTGTTCTGAACTCGTTTGGAAAATCTATAAGGAAGTACTTGATGTAGAAATTGGAGAATTAGAACCACTCGCTAATTTTGATCTTTCCCATCCCATCGTCCAACAAAAAATGAAGGAACGATATGGAGATGAAATTCCAAAGAACGAAAAATTTATCTCTCCCGCAGCCATGTTTAATGCAGAAAATTTAGTTTTAGTCAAAGAAAAATAAAAGGTGAGTAATCACTTAAATTGTTTCAATTTAAAATAATAAAAATGAACATAAAAGAAGCAAAGGTAATCATCACAGGAGCCAGTAGTGGAATTGGTTATGAGATTGCAAAAGTATTAAAAGCCAACGGCGCATCGGTTGTGATTTCAGCAAGAAACCCAGAAAAGTTAGAGCAGGCGGCTAATGAATTAGGAGTGTTGTCATTTAAAGCGGATGTGACCAATGCCGATGAAATTAAGGCTTTGTTTGAATATGGAATTCAAGCACTTGATGGTTTAAATGTATTAATAAATAATGCAGGTTTAGGCCGGCTTGCGCCTTTACTGGAAACCACAGTGGAAGACTTTCAAATGATGTGGGAAGTCAATACTAGAGGTTTGTTTCTTGCAGGACAAGAAGCCGCAAAATACTTTGTCGAACAACAATATGGAAATATCATCAACATGGGATCTACAGCAGGAGTTCGTGGATTTGCTACGGGTTCTGCCTATGTGGCCAGTAAATTTGCAGTTACAGGATTAACCGAGTGTTGGAGAACAGAATTAAGGCCACACAATATTAGAGTAACGCAAATTAATCCTAGTGAAGTAGTCACCGAATTTATTGAAAAGGCTGGATTAAAATTAACCAATACTACATATAAACTAAAGCCTTCTGAAATTGCGCATGCCGTTCTTTCTGTTTTATCTTTAAGTGATGTTGGCTTTGTTCCTAGTGTGGAAGTTTGGTCTACTAACCCGAATAGAAAATAAAAAATACTTTTTGCTTAGCCTATTTTAGTAAGCGACTGACTTTTGTTCATTTAGTTATCTTAGAATAGACTATAAATTGTACATACAAAATTTAAAGGCATGGCTACTCTGTTAAACATATTTCGTTTTTGTCTAATGGTTATATTTGTTCTTGGGATGGTTACTCCTGTCATTGCCCAACCATTTATTCCAGGAAATGTCTATTTTGATGCTACAGGTTATGTAGAATATCGAGCAGGAAATTTGCCTATTATTATCTCTGCACCGCATGGAGGAGATTTAGAACCTGCTGCCATCCCAGATCGAAATTGTACAGGTTGCGTATATACAAAAGATTCGTGGACTAAGCCAATTACTGAAGGAATGTATGATGCCATTTTTCAAGAAACAGGCTGTTATCCGCATGTCATTATTAATTTATTGCATCGAGTAAAATTTGACGCCAATAGAGATATAGGCGATGCTGCGGATGGTAATGCGACCGTAGAAAATGCTTGGATGGGATATCATAATTTTATTGATGCGGCCAAAGCACAAGTCACTTTAGATTATGGAAGAGGTTTATTTTTAGATATTCATGGCCATGCCCATACCATTCAACGGATTGAATTGGGCTATTTATTGACGGCCTCCGAATTGCGTTTAACGGATGCCATGCTCAATACCAATACTTACATAGAAGAGAGTAGCATTCGAACTTTAGTCGGAGATAATATGCAAAGCCTTAACCACTCCGAGTTATTACGTGGAGCGGATGCATTGGGTACGGTAATGCATACCAAAGGTTTTCCTTGTGTACCTAGTCAACAAGATCCTTTTCCTCAAGTGGGCGATTCTTATTTTTCTGGAGGATACAATACCGTCCGTCATGGATCAAGAGATAATGCAGGAACCATTGATGCAATCCAAATCGAATTAAATCAAGATATTCGCTTTGATGCGACGACGAGAGCGCATCTTATTGATTCACTCGCTAGAGCAGCAAATCAATATATAGACAAGCATTATATTGATCAATACATCGATGATTATTGTTCCATTTTATTGCCCATTGAGTGGTTAGGTTTTGAAGCGACGATGATGGATAAAACGATCATGCTTCAATGGTCTACACTTTCCGAATTAGAAAACAGTCATTTTGAAATTCAAAGAAAAATTAAAGATCAGCCCTTTATTAAAATAGGAGAAGTGAAGGGAAATGGCACCACCAATGAAAGAAAAGAATATCAATTTATAGATGATCATCCAATACTAGGAGATCATTATTATCGATTGAAACAAGTCGATTTTAATGGTACAATGGATTATAGCCCGATTGTGCATGTGGTGAATAAAAATGCCCAAAGAGATCAGCTAGATTGTTATCCCAATCCAACACCATCAGGAGTTGTGCGGGTGAATTATTATTCAAATAAAAATAAAAAAACCGACATTACTATTTTTGATCTTTCAGGAAAACAAATAGAAACACGGATCGCTTCTTTTGTAGAAGGGGAGAATTCATTTACCATTGATTTGTCGGAAGAAAACGAAGGCGTTTATTTGATAAAAGTAGGAGAAGAGGTAAGAAGAATTATTAAAAGAAAATAGGAGGGAATTAAAACCATTCGATGTTGGTTAACAAGATGGAAAAAGAATGGATATATTACCACATGTTGATTTGCAAATAAAATGAGAATAACAACCTACATTCAAGAAATTCAATTGCATTTAATCAAAACACATTCAAGGATATTGGAATGGTTTGATAAAAATGAAAACTTAAAAACATATCGGCCAATAGATCAAGGTTGGACAATTGCTGAAATATTGGAACATATTGCCCTAACCAGTCATTTTTTGCTAATATTGATTGATAAAGGAACTGAGAAAGCGTTGCGAAACGTGAAAAAAATATCACTGGAAGAATTGAAAAATGAATACCATTATAATTTAAATAAAATAGACGAAATTGGTATTCATAAATCCTTTGATTGGTTAAGACCCGAACATATGGAACCCCAAGGGGAAAAATCGGAATTGGAAATTAAAGACGAGTTGATTATTCAATTGAATAGATGTTTAAATCAACTAGGGAAGCTTAAAAATGGAGAAGGTCTTTTATACAAAACCACCATGTCGGTCAATGATTTAGGAAAGATAAATGTCTATGAATATATCTACTTCTTGAGCAAACATGCAGAAAGACATATTAGACAAATGGAAGAAAATCAAGTGGAGTTTGAAGAACAAAGAACAAATGAAAATGTAGAAAATAATCAAAAAGGTATGCAAATATTAGTAATAACAGGCCCGCCATATTCAGGAAAAGGAACACAATGTGAAATATTGGAAGAAGTACTTCAATACAAACATATTTCTACTGGAGATCGAATTCGTTCTGAAAAAGAAAATAATACAGTAATTGGTAAAGAGATGAAAGCATATGAAGAAAAAGGAATGCTGGTTCCAGATGAACTGATGGAAAATCTTTTGACTAAAATCATCAAGGAAAACGAAGGAAAAAAAGGAATTATTTTCGATGGTTATCCGAGAACGACGCCACAAGTAGATACCTTAATTGAGGTGTTGAAAGCGAACCAAAAAGAAATTAGCCAAATAATAAATATTGAAGTGCCCAAAGAAGAATTACTTAAAAGAGCAAAAGAAAGAGCAAAGAGTTCTAATCGAAAAGATGATAAAGATGAATCTATTCACCTCAAACGAATTCAAATTTTTGAAGAGCACACAAGACCGGCTATACAATATTTGAAAACCAAAATGAAAGTGGATGACATAGATGGAATAGGCTCTATTCAATCCATTACTGAAAGAATCAATCACCAATTAAAAAAGTAAAAAGATCCCTTCGGTTTTCTACTTGGTTGAAAATAGAAATATTCAATAATTCCCTTCACGGAACCAATTCGAATACGGAAGACGTTGTGTATTTAAATGCGACACATTTGACTTGTCAATAAAAAATAAACATGGGAGTCCGAATTCAATGCTTAACTTTTTTGGAGGATGATCTTAAGAGATTGATTGAAAAGACATATCCTAGGCTGAGGAAGTGGGTTTTAAATCAAGCCGAAGAAAATCTTGATGATTGGAATTTTTCAACCATTGAATACTTATTAAATAATGAAGCTCCTTTGGACTTGAAGGCCATCTCTGAAGAAGAATTGTCTAATTTGATGATTGTCTTTTTCGATTTTTTAAATGCGGGAAAAACCAAAATTAAATATAAATATTATCCAATTTCTGGCTCATTGAAAACGTATAAAGACGATATTGAATTAATACAAAAATACGGAAGCCCAACACTCCAAACTTATTGGCGCTTTTTAATGAATGGAAGATCCATAAAAAATCAGGATAAGCATTTTTGCCCATTAGAAAATGAACCAGATTTTAGAGTTGCCTATTTCTCTAGTAAAGAAAGGATGTTTATAGTAAATGAAATTAAGCAAAATGTGCGCTTGCAAAATGAGATAAAAGATTCTACCATCCATACAATAAGAAATGGATTCGAGGAAATAGGAACAACTTATGAACAAGTAGTCTTGGTGGTTTCTTAAACAGAACTTTCCATTTTTAAATAAATATCTTCTTCCTTTTTTAGACAACTTCAATAAAAAAGATATCACAACAAATGTTATTAACCATTAGCACCACGCATAAACAAGCTGCGGACCTTGGGTTTTTATTGCACAAACATCCAGATAAATTACAATCCGTAGATTTATCTATTGGTAAAGCACATGTCTTTTATCCTGAAAGTTCGAGTACACGAACTACGGTAGCTTTACTATTAGATATCGATCCTATTGACATGGTACGTGGTAAAAGAAATCTTTCTAGGAAAGGATTTTCATTAGGACAATATGTAAATGATAGACCTTATGTAGCGTCTTCATTTATGAGTGTAGCCATTGCCAAAACATTTTCTACTGCAATGAATGGAAAGTGTAAAAATAAACCTGAATTGGTAGATCTTGAAATGCCCTTTGAAGTTAACATTGCTGTACTCCCTGCTCCCCGAGGAGGTGAATTATTAATCAAAAAACTTTTTGAACCATTAGGATATTCAATAGAGGTAGAACGACATATCTTGGATGATAAATTTACCGACTGGGGAGATAGTAAATATTTTACATTAAGTCTACGACACACGATCAAGTTGAAAGATTTACTTACTCATTTATATGTATTGATTCCTGCTTTAGATAATGACAAACACTATTTTGTCAATCAAAATGAAATTGATAAACTTTTAGAAAAGGGTAAAGGTTGGCTTGAAGATCATCCTGAAAAAGAACAAATTATTAAACGGTATTTAATCAATCTAAATGCTCTTTCTCGTAGAGCATTGGCACAATTAAATGAAGGAGTAGAGCTAGAAGAAGAGGATGTTTCACAAGAGCAAAAAAAGAAAAAAGAAACCCTGCATCAGCAACGTTTGACTTTGGTTTTAGAAAAACTAAAAGAAACAGGGGCACAAAAAGTAATTGATTTAGGTTGTGGGGAAGGGAAATTAATTCGCATGTTATTAAAAGAAAAACAATTTCAAAAAATAACAGGAATGGACATTTCTTATAGCGAACTCACAAAGTGTAAAGAGCGCTTACATTGGGATGAAATGGCACCAAAACAAAAAGAACGATTATACTTATTTCAAGGAGCATTAACTTATAAAGATAAAAGATTGGCAGACTATGATGCCGCGGCTTTAGTTGAAGTCATTGAGCATTTAGATGAAAATCGATTAAAATCTTTTGAACGGGTAGTCTTTGAATGTGCACAACCTAAACATATAATTCTCACCACACCCAATGCGGAATATAATGTGAAATACGAGAATTTAACCGCAGGAACAATGCGACATACAGATCATCGATTTGAATGGTCTAGACAAGAATTTCAAGATTGGGCAAATCAAGTAGCTCAAAATAATAATTATACGGTGCAGTTTGCTCCTATTGGAGAAGTAGATGAATACGTTGGTGCACCTTCACAAATGGCAATTTTTAAATATGGAAATTAACGTACCTGAATTATCATTAATTTTACTCGTTGGCGCTTCAGGTTCTGGAAAAAGTACTTTTGCAAATAAGTATTTTGAAAAACATGAAGTGGTATCTTCGGATACCTGTAGAGGAGTCGTTTCAAATAATGAAAATAATCAATCGGCTACTAAAGATGCCTTTGACTTATTGAATTTTATTATTAGCAAACGATTGAAAAACGGATTGCTGACGGTAGTGGATGCGACTAATGTTCAAATTGAATCTAGAAGAAAATTAATCAATTTAGCAAGAACATATCATACGATCCCTGTAGCCATTGTTTTAGATTTACCTCAACGCATTTGTGAAGATCGAAATGAAAATCGAAGTGATCGCAATTTTGGTGGACATGTTATTCGCCAACAAAAACAACAACTCAAACGATCAATCAACCGATTAAAACGAGAGGGGTTTAGAAAAATTTATATTCTAAAATCAGAGGAGGAAGTCGAACAAGTTGTAGGGATTGTTCGAGAAAAATTGTACAATAATAAAAGAGCGTTGGAAGGGCCTTTTGATATCATTGGAGATATTCATGGTTGTTATGAAGAAACGATTGAATTACTAGAAAAATTGAATTATCAAATCTTATCTGTAGAAGAAGATGAGAAAAATTATGGAATTGAAGTACGGCACCCAGAAAATAGAAAAGTAATTTTTTTAGGAGACCTTGTAGATCGAGGACCCAATGCTCCTGCCGTTTTGAAATTAGTAATGAGTATGGTTAATAGTGGGATCGCATTATGTGTGCCAGGAAATCATGAGGCGAAATTGCTTAAAAAACTGAATGGAAAAAATGTCCAACTCAAGCATGGATTGGCAGAAACGATGGAACAGTTAGAAAAAGAATCTCCAGCGTTTTTGGAAGCTCTTAAGTCTTTTCTATATGGATTAATTTCACATTATATTCTGGATCATGGGAAATTAGCAGTAGCTCATGCAGGAATCAAAGAAGAAATGCAAGGGCGAGGATCTGGTGTTGTTCGATCTTTCTGTTTATATGGAGAAACTACAGGAGAAATTGATGAATTCGGTCTACCTGTTCGTTATAATTGGGCTTCTGAATATAGAGGCAAAGCTAAAGTTGTTTATGGACATACTCCTGTACCTCAAGCCGAATGGTTTAATAAAACTATTGATATTGATACGGGCTGTGTTTTTGGTGGAGCACTAACCGCCTTGCGTTATCCAGAAGAAGAATTGGTTGAGGTGAAAGCGAAGAAAGTGTATTGTGAGCCAGTTAAACCGATGAATGTACCGGTAGATTCTAATTTGAGTCATCAACATGAATATGATGATTTATTGAATATTGAAGAGGTAATAGGTAAACGAATTGTACAAACCAGATTAAGAAATAATTTGACAATTCGGGAAGAAAATTCGATTGCGGCATTAGAAGTGATGAGTCGATTTGCGATCAATCCTAAGTGGTTGATTTATTTGCCGCCTACGATGTCTCCCTGTGCTACAAGTGATCAAGCGCAGTTTTTAGAACATCCACAGCAAGCAATTAATTACTATCGAAAAAGAGGAGTAACACAATTGATTTGTGAAGAAAAGCATATGGGATCTCGTACGGTACTTGTCATTTGTAAAAACGAAGAAACTGTTTTAACACGTTTTGGAATCGAAAATGAAGGAATCGGAGTATGTTACACTCGAACAGGAAGAAACTTTTTCAAGGATAAAAATCTAGAAAAAGAATTTTTAAATCGGGTACAACAAGCCTTAACTAAATCTAAATTTTGGGAGAAGCATCAAACCGAATGGGTTTGTTTAGATGCCGAATTGATGCCTTGGTCTGCCAAAGCCCAATCTTTATTAAGTGGACAATATGCTGCAGTTGGTGCTGCTGCACAAAATGCACTTGCTATGGTAGAACCTGTGCTATTAAAGACTTCAAACAGGGGGATTGATGGAATAACGAAATTGTTAGACAAATTTAGTTATAAAAAGAAAGCAGTAGGAAAATTTATTCATGCATATAGAAATTATTGTTGGGAAGTAAATAATCTTGAAGATTATAAATTAGCGCCATTTCATATTTTAGCTACAGAAGGAAAGGTTCATGTAGATAAGAATCACCAGTGGCATATGGAAAACATTAAAGAGATTTGTTTGGCAGATGAAGCATTGTTTAAGATTACCCCATACCAAGTGGTGGAAACGGGTAGTGAAGAAAGTATGCAAGACGTTATTGATTGGTGGATGGATCTTACGAAAAAAGGAGGAGAAGGAATGGTTGTTAAACCATTAGATTTTATTTGTTATGGAAAAGAAGGACTTCTTCAACCCGCCGTAAAATGTAGAGGAAGTGAATATCTTCGTATTATTTATGGCGCCGAATATGATATGCCTGAAAATTTAGAGCGATTAAAGAAAAGAGGCTTATCAAAAAAACGATCTTTAGCTATAAGAGAGTTTGCTCTCGGCATAGAAGGATTAGAACGATTTGTCAAAAAAGAACCATTAAGACGAATCCATGAAAGTGTATTCGGGGTATTGGCATTGGAGAGTGAAGAAGTTGATCCTAGATTATAATTAAACTAGTATCTGTTTTTATTGAAA